>NZ_JBEHVX010000012.1:0-37642 GCF_040227455.1 Catenibacterium sp. RTP21428st1_D7_RTP21428_210409
AGATTTAAAGGTGCTGTTTCCAAGACCCCCAAATATTTAGAGCGAAGGTCTGACCCCCACAAAAATTAAAGACCCAAAAAAATAGGTTCTCACGCGAGAACCTATTTTTGTTTGTCTTCATAGTATTCAATTGTTGGTAAATCCCATCGATAATGGGCTGCCAGTACTCTGATAAGTACAACTATAATAAAGCCTAATATAACTGCAGTATTCGTTTCCCCATACTTTATAAATAAACATGTAATGATGGAACCAACGATGGAAGCAGATGCATAGATCTGTTTCACACATACCTGCGGTAATTCATTTGCAAGAACATCACGGATAATACCTCCACCTACACCTGTCATCACACCAAGGAAGGCAGGAAGAAATATTCCTGTATGAACTGCCATACCTGCATTCACTCCATCCATTGTGAATGCAGCAAGACCTAAAGTGTCAAAGATAAATAATAATTGAGTTGTTAGAGATTCAATACTCTTTCTAGTTGTTTTCTTATGAAAATATAATATTAAAATTGCCAAGTTGGCAGTCACTAATGCAATGATTACAAAGATTGGATTTCTAAACATAACAGGGGGAGTGACACCAATCAGTACATCTCTGACCATCCCTCCACCAACTGCTGTACAGAGTGCAAGAATATTTATACCAAACAAATCCATCTTTTTCTTACTTGCAACCATAACACCAGAAATTGCGAAAGCAATCGTGCCAATAATATCCATGACTAAATTAAATGTTGCATTCATACATACTCCAATAAAAAAGCAGCCCTAAGGCTGCTAATAGAATTAACCAAGTCTGTTATAGTATTCGACGATTAGCTGTTCGTTGATTTCCTGATTTAATTCAGATCTTTCAGGAAGTCTAGTGAATTTACCAGTTCTCTTTTCAGCATCTACTTCAACGAAGCCAGGAACATGAGTCTGAGCTTCTAAAGCTGTCTTGATAACATCTAACTGCTGAGATCTTTCCTTAACAGTAATAACGTCACCAGGATTTACTCTACATGAAGGGATATCAGTCTTGATACCGTTTAATAAAATATGACCATGGTTTACTAACTGTCTAGCTGCTCTACGAGTAGTTGCAAATCCCATTCTATAAACTACGTTGTCTAATCTTGATTCAAGTAAGAATAAGAAGTTTGAACCAGTTACACCTTCCATCTTAGAAGCGCGGTCGAAAGTGTTGTGGAACTGCTTTTCGTTAATACCATACATATGTCTTACTTTCTGCTTTTCTGCTAACTGAAGACCATATTCAGTGCTCTTGTGTCTCTTCTGACCATGCTGACCTGGAGCATAAGGTCTCTTGTTTAATTCTTTTCCGTTTTCCAATACTGAGAAACCAAGTCTTCTAGACTTTTTCCAGATTGGGCCTGTATAACGTGCCATTGACGTTACCTCCTTATTGTTTTATTTGCATAAAACAATAACAATTCATAACTCACCCTGCGTATGTTCTTATTAAGCATTTCTCTTGCGGTAAGATACTTTGCATCCCTAAGTCAAGAACGTAGCTGCATGACTGTTATGTACCGCTATTCATTTTATTGCGAGTTTGATTATACTGAATAAAGTAGTGAAAGTCAAATAAAAGTTGATTAAAACAACATAAATTTCTTCGATTCTGCTTCATATACAGATTGAGTATGAGAATCAAAGAGAACCCATTCTACCAAATCAAAATCATTAGTATGTTCTTTTAAGAATTGAGATACTGTCTCGAGTGCAATATGCGCCGCTTTTTCAACCGGGAAATGATAGACACCAGTAGAAATAGAAGAGAAGGCAATCTTTCTAATACCATGCTCCATTGCAAGCTTCATCGAATTATAATAACAATTAGCCAGTAATTCTTCTTCATTATGATTTCCACCATACCATATTGGTCCCACAGTATGAATCACATAATCACAAGGAAGATTATATGCTTTTGTGACTTTAGCTTCTCCTGTCTCACATCCATGAAGTGTTCTACATTCTTTAAGTAGTTCACCTCCAGCAGCCTTGTGGATTGCGCCATCTACGCCTCCACCACCTAAAAGAAGATTATTCGCTGCATTCACAATAGCCTCTACATCTGTTACTTTTGTGATATCACCTAGAATTGTTTTAATCATATGTTACCTCTTTCTGCAAGCTTCTAGCACAAAAAATGGCCAGGGTAGCCTGCTTGATAATAAAATCAGAATCAGCTGGAATCCTAGTCTCAGATAATACTTCATCTGATTCCTTTAAAACAGCACATAAACTATAAGTTTTCTTATGGATATTCAGTTCAATATCAATTATACCACTACAAAAAAAGAATATCGGAATAATATCGATATTCTTATACATGATCTAACCAATGTACACGGAAGTAATAAATAAGTAAACCAATCATACAGATCACCCATGTAACTGGCCATCCTGCAAATACAATACCAATGTTATGAGTTAAAGGTACTGCAATCGCAAGATAAATCTGTCTTAAAAAGACAAAAGTACCTACCATGAAATACATAGGAATATTAGATAAACCAACACCTCTTAATGCACCAGATATAATCTGTATGACAGGTAATGTAAGATAACCTGCTGCGAATATTCGAGCCATTAAATAACCATATTTAATCACTTCAGGATCACTAGAGAAGATACCTACCAATTGTTCTCCAAATATATAAATAATAATCACTCCAATAGTTGTTACTCCAAAAGTCATTGCCATTGTCGTACGAAGACCTTTCTTAACACGATCTATGGCATGCGCACCAATGTTCTGTCCAGTAAATGTCGTAATAGCCATCGCAAAACTTTGAATTGGCAGCTGTAGGAATCCATCAATTTTAACATAAGAAGTATAGCCAGCCACTGCATTGGCTCCAAAAGTATTGATATAAGACTGAACGATTACATTACTAAAAGATACAATGGATTGTTGCAAGGCAGTAGGAATACCTATTTCAATAATCTTTTTTAAAATAGGCATATCGATAGAAATATCTTTAAACTCTACTTTATAGATTTCTTTAGAGAATACTAATTTGATCATAACAAGTAATGCACTGATTCCCTGGGCAATAAAAGTAGCCCATCCAGCCCCAGCAACACCCATATGAAAATATAATACAAAAACAAAGTCTAAGATAATATTAATAATAGATGCAACAATTAAATAGTATAAAGGAGTTTTAGAATCACCTACAGCACGTAATATACCAGATCCCATATTATAAATACATACAAAAGAAATACCACCAAAATAAATACGTAAATATAAAGAAGCGGGAGCCATGACTGAACCAGGAGAACCAATAAGAATTAAAATCTGTTTTGATAATCCAATCCCTAGAATAGTGAATAATACACATAAAATAAGAGTTAAGGCAATTGAAGTATGAATTGCTTTTTTCATCTTATTTAAGTGATTGCCACCAAAATATTGGGCAATGACTACTCCAGCACCTGTCGCAAGACCAGTAAAGAAACCAACAAGAGTGTTAATGATTGGTGTAGACTGCCCAACTGCTGCAAGGGCACCTGAACTTACAAAGTTCCCTACAACATAGGAGTCTACAGTATTATAGAGCTGTTGAAATAAATTCCCCACTAACATTGGAATAGAAAACCAGAGGATGGCTTTCCATATCTTTCCATTAATTAAATCTGTACTTTCATTCATTTTTTACCCTCCCTAAACAATATAATCATATTCCTATTTTTAGGAAAGAGTAAAGATTTTCACAAAAAGAAATATACATATGTGTATTTTTTAATAGTGTTTCACGATTCCATAATGAAATGACTTGGAAAATATGATAAAATTATATCGATATGTAAGAGAGGGATGTTTTATGGATTATATGAAGAATTTTATAGAATATGTAGGAGTAAGAAACTTAATAATATTTGGAACTATTCTTGTTGCTTTGATTATTTTTATGATCGTATATCATTCGATTAAATTAAAGATATATCGTCAGGAAATATTGGACTTACAAAACCAGATCAATGGAATTAAAACACTACCATTACAATATAGATTAGGTCGTGTACAGTCTATTGCGAAAAATATGCCAGAAGTGGCTGAAGAATATGAACAATTCACAAAAGATTTTGAAAAGATTACTGAATTCCAGAAGAATGAATTAGGTGTTCTTGTGAATGAAGTGGATGAATCTTTATTTTATGGAAAAACCCATGGCATAAAGAAGAAGTTTGCGTTGATTCATGAAATGACACAGCGTTATGATCATGACGCTAAAGACCTTCTTACGCGTATTGAGAAGGTGACAGAAATAGAAAACATCCAGCGTGTAGAAATCATTAGAGTAAAAGGAAAATACCGTGAGGTAGGCAATGAGTATGAAAAGATTCGTGTTAAAGTAGAAGAATTTGTACCACATGCTTTAGAAATGTTTAAAGAATTAGATGATGATTTTGTGAAGCTTGAAACATTGATGAATAATCAGATGTTTGCGGATGCAAAGAATTTTACTGAAGAAATTGAAAATCGTATTGATAGTCTTCAAGAAAACTTAAAGGATCTTCCTTCTTATGTATATGTTGTATCTGACTTATTACCAAGTAAGATTGATAAGGTGGATGAATTGATTACTTCTTTAGAAGGTGATGAATATGCACTTGAAGAAATGAATATTGCAGCACGTCGTCAGGAAGTAGATGAACAGATGGAAGAATCTATTGCCCATGTAAAGAATGTTGATATCAAGGGTGCCGCAGAAGTACTTGAACCGTTAACTGGATTAATTGAAGAATTAGTGATTGATTTAGGTAAAGAACTTGATTCTTATAAGCGGTTCAAGGAAAAATGGAGAGAAAGTTATAATGAACTTCAGAGATTGACAGATGTTTATCAAAATACAATGAAAGAATATCATCGTTTGATTACTGAATTTGTGATTGATGAAGAAGAAGTTGTAATCAGCAAGAAGTATGAAGAATTTAAACAGATTCAAAAGTATGCCAATGATTTAATTGAACAGATGGAATCTGGACATTTCGCTTATGCAAATATGTTGGAACATGTAGAAAATCTATATGATCGAATGATGCAGCATGATACATATCTAGAAGAATTTGAAAAGCAGAAAGAAGATATTGATACTAAGAATCAGAAAACAGAAGAACTCTTAGAAAATATCAATATTGTCTTATTAGAAATTAAGTCAGAAATCAAGAATGAACATCTTCCTTTAGTAAATGATTCTTATCGTGATTATATTGCGGATTCTTATAATAAAGTAGAAGAAATTAAACATTTTAAAGCCCATAAACCAGTTGTATTGAATGAACTATGTGCCAAGGTAGAAGGGGCAAGAGATGTGATTTATAAGCTTTATGATAATGTACATAATATGATAGTAACTGCAGGTATGGTTGAAGATGCGATTGTTTATGCGAACCGTTATCGTTCAATGTTCTTAGAAGTGAATACAGAACTTACAAAGGCTGAAGTCTTATTTAGAAATGGTGAATATCGTAATGCATTACAAGTTGCAGTAGATATTCTAGAAAGACTTGAACCAGGAAAATATGAAGAGCTTATTAAAAGGAAAGAAATTAAGTCCGCTTAGGGTGGACTTTTTTCTTTTATCTCGTTATTATTTAAAGCGAGGTGATTAGATGATTTATCTAGACTATGTAGCTACGACACCTCTTGATGAGGAAATACGCTCTACATATACAAAACTTTTAACAACTTATTTTGCGAATTCTGATTCTACATATGCACCAGGTTACGAAGTAAGTCGCTTAATTGAGCAATCAAGAGCTCATATTGCGAAATTACTTCATGTCTCTCCTGATGAACTGATCTTTACATCATGTGCATCAGAATCCAACAATACAGCAATTAAAGGAACAGCTTTCCAATATATGAATAGAGGAAAGCATATTATTACAACAGCTTTTGAACATTCAAGTGTTGCCAATACATTTAAACAATTAGAGGAAGTGTTTGGCTTTGATGTAGATTATGTGTCTATTGATTCAAAGGGACATCTTGATTTAAAAGAATTAGAATCTTTAATAAGAGAAGATACAATTCTTGTTTCTACAATGTATGTGAATAATGAAGTAGGAACAATTAATCCTATTCATAAAATTGCATCTATTGTACATAAAAAGAATCCTAAGACTAAATATCATGTAGATATGGTACAGGCTTTAGGTAAGCTTCCCATTACATTAGATGATATAGATTTAGCTACTTTCTCAGCTCATAAGGTATTTGGCTTAAAGGGAAGTGGATTACTCTATAAGAAGCGTACTGCAAGCATTGTGCCTCTTATTAATGGTGGTCAGCAGGAAAATGGCTTAAGAGGTGGTACAAGTAATGCATGCGTGGATATTGTACTCGCAAAGACAATGCGTAAAGCTATTGAATCACAAAAGAATCATTATGATTATGTAAAGTCACTGAATGACTATTTACGTGTACAATTAAGTGCGATGGACAATGTAGTGATTAACTCACCAGAGGATGCAAGTCCATTTATTTTAAACATTTCATGTCCACACTATAAACCAGAAGTTATTGTGCATGATTTAGAAACAAAAGGAATCTATATTTCTACTAAGAGCGCATGTTCAAGTAAAAAAGTAGAAATCTCTCATACCCTTGCTGCTATGCATTTAGATCCCCGTATTGGTACAAGTGCACTTAGACTCTCATTTTCACATCTCACTACAAAAGAGGAATTAGATACATTCCTAGATGCTTTAAAAGATACATTAAACAGAATTAAGAAACAGAGGTAATTAGATGAAACCAGATCATATTCTTGTTCGTTTTGGAGAACTTACAACTAAAGGAAAGAACCGTAAACTATTTATTAGAAAACTATTAAAGAATACAAAAGAAATACTTCATGACTATTCTGCCTTAGAATATGAATTGACATATGATCGTCTTTATATTTATTTAAATGAAGAAAATGCGGAAGAAGTGACAGATAAGTTAAAGACAATCTTTGGTATTCATAACTTCTCATTATGTTATAAGGTGGAACATGACTTAGAAAAAGCAAAAGAAGTTGTTACTTATATTATTGATCATGATGAAGGAAATACATTTAAGATTGATACAAAAAGACATGACAAGTCATATCCTAAGACATCTATTGAGATGAATAAAGAAATTGCAGGCTATGTATTCCATCATACAACTAAAGAATTATCTGTTGATGTACATAACCCAGATATCTTAGTGCGTGTAGAATATAGAAAAGATGCGATTTATATTATGGATAATATGATTCCAGGTGCAGGAGGCTATCCAGTAGGTATTGGTGGTAAAGCTTTATTAATGCTTTCTGGTGGTATTGATTCACCTGTGGCAGGTTATCTCACTATGAAGCGTGGTGTAGATATTGAATGTATTCATTATGCTTCTCCACCTTATACAAATGAAATGGCGAGAGAAAAGGTATTAGATCTAGTCAATGTCTTAAAAGACTATACACATGGCTCTATTAAAGTACATATCGTGCCATTTACTGATCTTCAGTTATCTGTATATGATCATTGTGATGAATCTTATGCTATGACAGTGATGCGTCGTATGATGTATAGAATTGCGGAAGGTGTTGCAAAGAAGAATGATTGTTTGGCTATTGTAAATGGTGAAAGTATCGGACAGGTCGCATCTCAGACACTTGAATCTATGAATACAATCAATCAGGTGATTACTACTCCGGTTATTCGTCCAGTTGCATGTATGGATAAATTAGAAATCATTAAGATTGCGGAAAAGATTGGTACATATGATATCTCTATTAGACCATTTGAAGACTGCTGTACAATCTTTACACCACATAACCCAGCTACTAAACCTAAGGCTTATAAAGCAGAAGGCTATGAAGCAGAATGGGACTTTGCATCAGAAGTACAGAAGTGTATTGATCATACAGAAACAATCATCATAAACTCTAAATATAAGAACAATGATGACTTGTTTTAAAAAAAGTAAAAAAAGTTCATAAAGTAGTTGACGAAGTGTCCTTAATCGTGTAATATATAAATCGTCGGTTGAGGACATATCTCTCTCCGTAGCTCAGTTGGTAGAGCATCTGACTCTTAATCAGAGGGTCCACGGTTCGAGCCCGTGCGGGGAGACCATTTGTAAACAATGCAGAACTTCGGTTCTGCTTTTTTATTGTATATGATAGCATATCATTTGGGAATTTGCTATAATGGAGGTTAGATTAGGGAAAGGGGTATTATTTATGAGAGAGGATACGGAATTAAAACTAGCAATCATAGAATTGGATGGATGTATATTCCCCCTAAACAGACTCCGCTATAATTTCTATAAGAACTTATGTAAAAAGAAAAATATTACTGTCATTCCTGAAGAGTTCTATCATGCTTTAGGTAATATGTATTCAATGTATGACACTCTTCCACTTGCGACGATAATTAATAGTCAGAAGCTTAATGCAACTGTAGAAAAAGATTTATATAATTATTTGAACATGAAGGGTTTATCACCAAAAGATGGTGTTATTGAGTTATTTGAATACTTTCGTCAGAATAATATTCCAATTGCAGTTGTTTCTACTCATAAAACTAAAACAGCTATTAATTATCTAGAACTTGGATCTTTATATCGTAAGGTTGATTATGTTATTGGATGTGATACAGATATTAAAGCACTTCCTTCAGAAGAACTGCTTGCTTATATTGATAAAAGATTCCAAGTAACACCTAAAGATACATTAGTCATTACTTCTATGAATAGTATTCTTCATTCAGCTAATAATATCGGAATGAATACTATTTATTTAAATGATTTGGTAGAAGCAGGAGATGATGAAATCAGCTGTTCTTATCAGGTAGCCAATACAATGTATGAAGCATTAAATGATATTCTTTTTGGTCGTTATGAAGATTATAAGATCTTTGAACCACTTCTTGGTATGGACAAAGAAATGTCTGTTGCTAAATTAAAGGCTTTATTCGCAAACTTGCAGGAAGTCTATAAGGATGACCCTGACTTATTAAAAATCATTAAATCTACTTATATATCTAAACTCTCTGAACTCACTAAAGAACGTCCAAGACGTTTTACCTTCAGTGATGAGGATCTAGCTGAATTAGAGAAGGAAGAAGAACCTGTAGTAGAAGAAAATAAAGAAGAACCTACCGCATTATCACTGAATGCGCAGGATACGGCTGCATTGAATGATGTCATCGCAAAGGTTATGGAAGCTGAAAACAATGCTCCAGAAGAAAAAGAGGAAGAAAAAGAAGAACCAGTGGTAGAAGAACCAAAAAAGAAACCTGATCATCATATTATTAATACTTTTATTAATATTAGTTATGTCTTATTATTATCATTGATGATTCTCTTACTTGGTTTAGTAGTTCATATTGCGCTAGGTAATATGATGGATCAGCCTGTTGTGAAGGTATTGCATGCAATTAGTTTAGGCTATATTGATGTTGTTGAATCAATTTTTGAATTCATCTTCAATGGTCTTCATTCTATTACGAATGTTATTCCGGATTACTATACTTATATGAATGATAATACATTGATGACTCTTTCTGCTTTAAAGATGATTCATTGTTATATTATGAATGTAGTGATTGTTTCAATCGTAGAAGTTGTTAAATACTCTATACTAAGTAAAAAGAGCTCTTAGAGCTCTTTTATTATTTACAATGTTTTCTGTTATAAGCATACATAACTGCAATGACAGTTTTACCATCAATAATACGTCCGTCAAAGATTGCTTTGTAAGCTTCATCGATAGGCATCTTAATGATATTTAAGAATTCATCTGCATCACACTGTAAAGAATCTTCTACTTCTTTAAAGTCTTCTGCTTCATAAATTCTAAGTATTTCACTTGAATAACCAGGCGTAGGAAGCATCTTTAAGATAGGACGCATATTTTTAGCACGTCTGTTTGTTTCTTCCTCAAATTCACGATAACAGGCCTTATCAGGGTCTTCTCCTAGTTCTAGCTTACCCGCAGGTATTTCTAATGTATCGCATCTATTTGGATAACGGAACTGCTTTACAAGAATAATTTCATCATCCTCTATCGCAAGAATACATACACCACCATGGTGATATACACATTCACGTACAGCAGTATTACCGTCTTGTAATAATACATGTTCCTTAGTCACCTTCATGATGGCTCCATCATAAATTGTTGTTGAATCTATTTGTTTTTCCATGATTGTCACCTCGACTTTTATTATACCATAATCTAAGAGGTGTATGCTATAATGAGGAGGTAAAGGAGACATTATGAAAAAACTAGTAATCGATCAATATGATGATCATCAAAGAATAGATAAATACTTAAAGAAAGTGTTAGTCCAGGCACCTTCTTCACTTATATATAAGATGTTAAGAAAAAAAGATGTTAAAGTAAATGGTAAAAGAGTAAAGGAAAACTATATTCTTCATTTGGGGGATGAGGTGGAACTATTCTTATATGAAGATAAATTCAAGGAATATACAAAGCCTTTAACTATTTATGAATTACCTATTACTTTTAAAGTTGTTTATGAAGATGCACATATTCTTATTGTAGATAAACCTGCAGGATTGCTTGTTCATGAAGATATCAATGAATCAGTGAATACATTATCTAACCAGGTACTCACTTATTTATATCAGAAGGGTGAATATGATCCAGAAAAGAATATCAGCTTTACACCAGGTCCGGTGCATCGCTTAGATCGTAATACAAGT
Source organism: Catenibacterium sp. RTP21428st1_D7_RTP21428_210409 (assembly GCF_040227455.1). NCBI lineage: Bacteria > Bacillati > Bacillota > Erysipelotrichia > Erysipelotrichales > Coprobacillaceae > Catenibacterium > Catenibacterium sp. RTP21428st1_D7_RTP21428_210409. The sequence continues at coordinate 10,735 of NZ_JBEHVX010000012.1, forward strand.
GGACTTGTCATCTTTGGTAAAGATATGCGTGCACTTCAGGATTTAAATACAATGATGAAAACAAGACAAGGCATTGAAAAGAAGTATCTCACTATTGCGATGGGACATATGAAGGATGCTACATTATCAGGATATGTCAAAAAGAATGAAGATGAAGGAAAGATGTATTTAGTAAAAAAAGATACACCGGGGGCTTTATCTATGAAAACAATAGTGCATGTCTTAAAAAGATGTTCTACATGTTCTTTAGTAGGAGTACAGCTTATTACTGGCCGTACACATCAGATTCGTATTCATTTAAGTGCGACAGGCCATCCAGTAATGGGTGATAGTAAATATGGAGATTTTGAATGGAATAAGGAAGTAAAGAAGAAATTCCATCTTAATCATCAGTTCCTTCATGCTTATCAATTAACTTTTGTGGATCCGATAGGCTCTATGAGTTACTTAAAAGGTAAAACGGTTACTTCACAGTTACCAGAACAGTTAGAAAAGATACAAAAAGAACTTTTTTCATAGCGTGAAAGTGTAATCTGTAATATAATATTTCAAGGAGGTATAGAGAACATGAAGTATTTTATTGGAATTGATTTAGGTGGTACAAACGTAAGAACTTTACTTGTTGATGAAAATGGTCAGTCATATAGTGAAGTGAAGGATGCTACTGAAAGAGAAAAAGGACCAGATGCTGTTACTGCAAAAATCTGTCGTCAGATTGAAGCAATCGATTATACAGTATGTGGTGGAATTGAAAATGTAGAAGGTATTGGTATTGGTGTACCTGGACCAGTTGATGTTGTAAAGGGTGTTATGATTATGGCAAGCAACCTTCCTGGTTTTGAAAATTATCCAATTGCGGAAAAGTTATCTACAAAATTCAATAAACCTGTATTCTTAGATAATGATGCAAATGTTGCTGGTCTTGCTGAAGCGGTATTAGGTGCTGGTAAGAATTATCCAACGTGTTATTATGTAACAGTTTCTACTGGTATTGGTGGCGCTTTCACAGTCAACAAACAGTTAATCTCTGGTGGTAGAGGACATGCTGGTGAAATCGGTAATATTATCGTTAAGAATAATGGTTATAAGCAGGGTGCTTTAAACCCAGGTGCTGCAGAAGGAGAATGCTCTGGTACTGCAATCACTAGAAAGGGTCAGGAAGCTCTTGGTAAAGATTTAGTACATCATGCAGGTGATGTATTTAGATTAGCTGCTGAAGGTAATGAAACAGCTCAGGGTATTGCGGATGAATGTGTTAGTGAACTTGCTACATTATTCGCAAATATCGCACATACAGTTGATCCACATTGTTTTGTAGTAGGTGGCGGTGTTATGAAGTCTAAGAAGTATTTCCTAGATCAACTAACAAAAGAATTCAATCAGAAGATTCATGTCGGTATGAGAAATCATATTCCACTACTTGAAACAGAATTAGAAGACTGTGGTGCTATCGGTGCTGCAATGCTTCCAATGACAAGAATGAAGGCAGAATAATAGGAGGCTCTTTCAAGAGCCTTTTTTGTGTGGTAGAATACTAGACAAAGGGAGGTAGAACATGAAAAGAGTTGTACTTGGATTAAGTGGCGGTGTGGATAGTGCCGTTGCTGCTTATTTATTAAAGAAACAAGGTTACGAAGTAATCTGTGTATTTATGAGAAACTGGGATAGTTCATTAAATAATGATATTCTAGGTAACCCCACAAATGATGACGATGTATGTCCACAAGAAAAAGATTACCAGGATGCGCAGGCTGTTGCATCACATTTAGGACTTGAAATCCGTAGAGTGGATTTTATTAAAGAATACTGGGATCAGGTTTTTACATATTTCTTAGAAGAATATGCGAAAGGACGCACACCTAATCCAGATATCCTATGTAATAAACATATTAAATTCAAAGCTTTCTTAGATTATGCTAAGTCTATAGATGCTGATTATATTGCGACAGGACATTATGCCCGTGTTGTACATACTGAAGGAAAAGAATCAGTGATGCTTCGTGGTGTAGATAATAATAAGGATCAGACTTATTTCTTATGTCAATTGAATCAGAATCAGTTAAATAACTCACTGTTCCCAATTGGTGAACTCACTAAACCAGAAGTAAGACAGATTGCAGAAGAACTTGATCTTCCTGTAGCACATAAAAAGGATTCTACAGGAATCTGTTTCATTGGTGAAAGAGATTTTAGAGAATTCTTAAAGAACTATATTCCGGCTAAATCAGGCAAGATGGTAGATATTGTCTCTAAGAAGGTTATTGGTGAACATCAGGGTATTATGTATTATACAATCGGACAGAGAAAAGGTTTAGGTATTGGTGGTAATGGTGAACCTTGGTTTGTCGTAGGAAAAGACTATGACAAGAATATTCTTTATATTGCTCAGGGTGATAGTAATAAATGGTTATTATCTCATGGCGCATTGATTACTGATGTCAACTGGGTCTCTGCAACAAAGCCAGAAGGAGAATATGACTGTACTGCTAAGTTTAGATATCGTCAGAGGGATAATGATGTTTCATTACACTTTATTGATGAAACAACACTTTATGTTACATTTAAGAAACCAATCAAGGCTGTCACCCCAGGTCAGGCTGCTGTCTTCTATGATGGAGATGTATGTCTAGGTGGAGGTACAATTGATAAAGTCTATAAAGACGGCAAGGAGATTGACTATTTATAATGGAAGAATACGAAGGCATTATTAGTAAAGTTATTTTCTATAATCCAGAAAATCAATATATAGTAGCAGCTTTTGAGACAGATGATGAAAAAATCACTATTATAGGAAATATGTCCTATGTGAATAATGATGATCGTTATCGTATTAAAGGAAGCTATGTCACACATCCCCGTTATGGTAAACAATTCAAAGTGTCTTCTTATGAAATAATTCTAGCGGATGATCGTAGTGAGATTATCCGCTATCTTTCTTCACCACTCTTTAAGGGCGTAGGTAAGAAGATGGCTGAAAGAATTGTGGATGCATTAGGGGAGAAGGCCTTAACTCTTATTAAGGATAACCCTGATTGTTTAAATAACATTCCCCATGTTACAGAAATAATTAAGAAGAATATTGTAGGTGTATTGACAAGTCAGGATTATGATCAACAGGTCTTATCTTTCTTTATGGGAAATGGTATTTCTACACGTAATTTACCACTCATTCAAAACTTCTATAAAGAGAAGACACTTGATGTATTACAAAATGATCCATATCGCCTTATTGATGATATAGAAGGTATTGGTTTTAAGAGTGTTGATGAACTCGCAATGAAAACAGGTGTAGAACCATTAGATGATAAACGTATCCAGGCAGGTATACTTGCTTCTTTAATTGATTTATGTTTCCAAACAGGAAGTACTTATAGTGATTATGAATCCTTTTATCATCACTTTAGACGTATGTTGCCTGAATGTCCTGATGATTTATTTGCGAAGAATCTAGATAAAATTATAGCGAATAAGGTTATTCAGGAAGAAGACCGTTATTATCCAAGAGATTTATATGAAAGTGAGACAATGATTGCGGAAAAGTTTGAACGTTATCTTAAACAATCAACGCAGTCTATTGAAGATTCTGTCATTGATGAAAAGATTAAAAGAACAGAAGAATTACAGGGTATTACTTATGATGAAATACAGAAGAATGCGATTAAGAAGTTTTTAGAAGAATCAGCACTTATTTTAACAGGTGGTCCTGGTACTGGTAAAACAACGATTGTACAGGCTATATTAAAGGTTTATCGTTCATTATATCCTGATGAAAAGATAGGGCTCGTAGCTCCTACAGGGCGTGCAGCGAAACGATTATCAGAACTTACTAAACTCGAAGCATCTACTATTCATAGATTATTAAAATGGGATATTTCTACCAATGCATTTTCTATGAATTGTGATCATCCATTAGATATTGATTTACTTGTCATTGATGAGTTCTCAATGGTTGATTCACTCTTATTTTCTAAATTATTAGATGCTTGTGGTCATGTACATAAAATATTACTTATTGGTGATGAACAGCAGCTTCCATCAGTGTCACCAGGTAATGTCTTAAAGGATATGTTATTGAGTGGTATTCCACATATCTGCTTACAGACAATCTATCGTCAAGAAGAAGGCAGTGGTATTGTCGCATTATCTCATGATATCAGAAATGATCATTATGATTCTCGTGTTTTCCAAAATTATCGAGATATTCATTTTACAGTATGTCCTAACAAGGATGTTGTACAATGTGTGCAGGCTATTGTAAAAAAAGCGGTAGAAGAGGGATATGATGCATCCGATGTACAGGTATTAGCACCCATGTATAGAGGTATAGCAGGTATAGATGCTTTAAATGAATCTTTACAGGCTATCTTTAACCCGCCAGCAAGTGATAAAGCTGAAATTAAAGTGCGTGGTAAGATCTTTAGGGAAGGAGATAAGCTTCTTCAATTAAGAAATCGTCCCGATGATGATGTTTATAATGGGGATGTAGGAATCTTAGTAGAAATTGAAAAGAAAGAAGATACTGGATTACCTTATGACACTCTTATTGTTGATTTTGATGGGCAGTTTGTAAACTACCGTACGACTGAATTCGATATGTTAAGACATGCTTATTGTATCTCTGTTCATAAATCTCAGGGTAATGAATTTAAGATTGTTATTATGTCAGTACTTCCAGAGTACAGCATTATGATGAAGAAAAACTTATTATATACAGGTATCACAAGAGCCAAGCAGTCTTTATTTATCCTAGGAGATCATAGTGTCTTTATTCATGGCCTTCATAATAATCAGGATGAACAAAGACGTACAACATTACTCAAACGCTTTCAGGAGAGACATAAAACTTCTTCTTTTTCGATATCTGACTTCGAATAATCAAATAAATAGTTCGTTAAAAACATTAAATTTAAGTTATTTTTGTAAAGTACTTTACATAAACTTAAGATTATTTTAACATTTAGTTAACGACATTTACGTAGAGACACGTTATAATGTAGTGGTAAAAGAAGGAAAACGAGATTATGAAAATAACGAATTGGCTTGACTTATTAGGTGGGCTGGCACTCTTTTTATATGGAATGCAGGTTTTAAGTGATTCCTTAGAAGACGCTGCAGGTGACCGCTTAAAAACTATCTTAGAAAAACTAACAAATACAAAATTTAAAGGTGTTCTTGTCGGAATCGGTGTAACAGCTGCTGTACAGAGTTCTTCTGCAGTGACTGTTATGTTGATTGGTTTCATGAATGCCAGCTTGATGACATTAAACAGATGTATCTGGGTTGTAATGGGTTCTAATATCGGTACAACCATCACAGCACAGATGATTGCAATTAATGTAGGTGTTGTCGCACCGGTCTTTGCAGTTGTGGGTGTCTTCATGTGCTTATTCTTTAAGAGTCGTAATGTAAGAGGTATTGGTTCAGTTATGACTGGATTTGGTATTCTCTTCATGGGGCTTAATATGATGAGTGCGGCCGTTGTGCCACTTCAGAAGGAACCTGTCTTTATTAAATTAATGACAACTCTTTCTAATCCAATACTTGCCGTATTATTTGCGGCTGCTTTTACTGCTTTGATCCAGTCTTCTGGAGCTGCAGTAGGTATTCTATCTGCACTTGCAACTAAAGGATTAGTACCATTTAGTACAGCAGCATTCATGGTATGTGGACTAAATATCGGTACTTGTATTACAGCCGTTCTTGCATCAGTGACTGGATGTAGAAACTCTAAGCGTATTGCGACATTCCATGTCCTATTTAACTTAGTAGGCACAATCTTCTTCTTGATTATATGTTCTACTACACCATTATTGTCATGGATTGCAGAATTCTCTGGAACTCCAGCACATCAGGTGGCAAACTTCCATACAATATTCAATATTGTAACTACAGTAATCATGTTACCATTTGATGCAGTATTTATGAAACTGATCTACAAGTTATTACCAATCAAGGGCGAGATGCTTGCAGAAGGTTCTTTAATCGAAGAATAAAGATAAGGCTTGCGCCTTATCTTTTTTTTATGTATAATAGGTGCATAATCGTTGAGAAAGACAAGTACTTCATAGAGGTCTTAAGAGAGAGAACGGGTGGTGCAAGTTCTTGGGTGTATGAAGGAAGGCTCCTTTCGAGAGTGATGTAAACATCAACGTATGACTGCGTTAAAGTCATAAAGGGCATAGATATATTTATCTATGAATAAGGATGGTACCGCGATTTAAGTCGTTCCTTTTAAGGAATGGCTTTTTTATTTTAGGAGGATATTATGAAAAAGTTAACAGGTAATCAGACTCGTGCATTATTCCTTGAATATTTCAAGAAACAGGGACATATGGTTGAACCAAGTGCTTCATTGATTCCCCATGATGACCCAACATTATTATGGATCAATGCCGGTGTAGCCGCATTAAAGAAATACTTTGATGGTACAGAAAAACCAGCATGTAATCGAATCACAAATGCACAGAAATCTATTCGTACAAACGATATTGAAAACGTAGGGAAGACAGCACGTCACCATACATTCTTTGAAATGTTAGGTAACTTCTCTATTGGTGACTATTTTAAGACAGAAGCAATTCATTTTGCATGGGAATTCTTAACAGGTGAAGAATGGCTTGCTTTTGATAAAGATAAACTATATATCACTGTTTATACAGATGATGAAGATGCATACAATGTATGGACTAAAGAATGTGGTGTAGATCCATCACATATTTTAAAGACTGCAGATAACTTCTGGGAAATCGGTGCAGGACCTGGTGGACCAGATAGTGAAATCTTCTATGACCGTGGAGAAAAATATGACCCAGATCATATCGGTGAAAGACTATTCTTTGAAGAAATGGAAAATGACCGTTATGTAGAAATCTGGAATATCGTATTTTCTCAGTTTGATTGTGATCCTACAATTGATCGTAAAGATTATAAAGAATTACCACATAAGAATATTGATACTGGTATGGGTCTTGAAAGAATTACTTCAATCATCCAGGAAGGTGAAACAAACTTCGACACAGACTTATTCTTACCAATCATTCATGCAGCTGAAGAACTAGCTGATGTAAAGTATGCAGAAGATAAAATGGCTTATAGAGTTATTGCCGACCATATCCGTACTGTAACATTCGCATTAAGTGATGGTGCTATGTTTGACCGTGCAGGTCGTGGTTATGTATTAAGAAGAATCTTAAGAAGAGCTGTTCGTTATGGTAAGAACATCGGTATTGATAAGCCTTTCTTATATACTTTAGTGGATGTTGTAGTAGATAACATGAAAGAATTCTATGATTATCTTCCAGAAAAAGCAGAATTCGTTAAGGAAGCTGTTAAGAAAGAAGAAGTGGCATTCCATAAGACATTATCTCAGGGTGAAAAGAAGATCAAAGATGTTATTGCACACTCTGATAATAAGATGATTGATGGTTCTACTGCCTTCATGTTATATGATACATATGGTTTCCCATTAGAATTAACTATTGAAATCGCAGAAGAATCTGGATTTACTGTTGATAGTGAAGGATTCCAGGTAGAAATGAAAGCACAGCAGGATCGTGCTCGTGCAGCCCGTGGTGAAAGAGAATCAATGGCTTCTCAGAAGATTGATTTAATGGATTTCACTACACCTTCTACTTTTGTTTATGACACAGCACCTTGTAAGACTACAGTTATAGGCTTATTCAAAGATGGAGAAAAGGTGGATGAACTCACTGATGAAGGTGAAATCATCGTTGAAACAACTAACTTCTATGCTGAAATGGGTGGTCAGTGTGCAGATACAGGTTCTGCGCATTCAGATCAGTTTGATGCAGAAGTCACTAATGTATTAAAGGCTCCTAATGGTCAGCATTTACATTATATTAAATTAAAGAGTGGCAGCGTACATGTAGGTGATACTGTAGAACTCACAGTGAATACAGCACGTCGTGCATTAATTGAAAATAACCATACTGCAACACATTTATTAGATGCTGCATTAAAGAAAGTCTTAGGTGCACATGTTGGTCAGGCTGGGTCATACTTAGATGAAAACAGATTACGTTTTGACTTCACTCATCCATCAAAGATGACAAAAGAAGAATTAACAGCTGTAGAAGATATGGTCAATGAATATATCTTCAAGGGTGTTGATGTAGATGTTAAAGAAATGCCTAAGGAAGAAGCCATCAGTGCAGGAGCAACAGCTTTATTTGATGAAAAATATGGTGATGTTGTAAGAGTTGTACGTGTAGGTGACTTCTCAGTAGAATTATGTGGTGGTACACATGTTTCTAATACTGCAAAGATTGGTTTATTCAAGATTGAAATGGAAACTTCAGTTGGTTCTGGTGTAAGAAGAATTGAAGCAGTCACTAATGTAGCGGCTTATAAGGCATTAAGAAAATCTGAAGAAACTTTAGAAGAAGTAGGTACAGTACTTAAGGTAAATGATTTCAATAAGATCGTAGAAAAAGCTGAAAGCACAATGACTACACTTAATACAATGAAAAAAGAAATTGAAACATTAACTAGTAAGTTAAATGCTTTAGAAGCAAAGAACCAGGCTTCTCAGGTTGAAGAAGTTAATGGTGTGAAGTTCCTTTATACTCATGTAGAAAAAGATAATGCAGCCGCTAAACAGATGGCATTTGATTTTAGAGATCAGTTAGGTAGTGGTGTTGTAGTAGTAACTAGTACATTTGAAGGTAAGAATTCTTACTTTGTAGGTATTACTAAAGATCTTACAAATACATATAAAGCAGGTGTCTTAGTAAAGGCTATGAATGAAGTTCTTGATGGCCGTGGTGGAGGAAAACCTGATTTCGCTCAGGGTGGTGCACCAACACTAGATAAGATTGATGAAGCAGTTGCTGCAGTGAAATCTAAATTGTAAAAAAATTGAATTTTATCTTCGTTTATACTAAAATAAGTGATATAGGGAGGGTTCATTATGGCACAAGATTATACACAGACAAGAGTATTTAACTCAGAAGATCTCAAACGAGAAGTAATTAGAAACAACTTAATGACAGTTGCTGAGGCTTTAGAAGAAAGAGGATATAATGCAGTTCACCAGATTGCTGGTTATCTGATTTCTAATGATCCTGCTTATATTTCAAGTCATAAGAGTGCAAGATCTATTATTCAGCAAGCTGATCGTGATGAAATTATTGAAGAACTTGTAAAGTTCTATTTGGAGTCTAAATAGTGGAAAAGATATTAGGACTTGATTTAGGATCACGTACTTGCGGAGTTGCGATAAGTGATACATTAGGAATGCTTGCACATGGTGTAGAAACTTATCATTTCAGCGAAAACGCATATAAGAAATGTGCTTATCATATCAAGAATATCGTAGAAGAGAATAATATTCATACAATTGTCTTAGGATTACCTAAGCATATGAATGGTGATCTTGGTGAACGTGCACAGATTTCTATTGATTTTAAAGAACGTTTAGAGAAGATGATGGATGTTGAAGTTATTCTTGAAGATGAAAGATTAACAACTGTTATTGCGACAAATAATCTTATTTTTGGTGATGTTTCAAGAAAGAAACGTAAACAGGTTGTTGATAAGATGGCAGCAGTTGAAATTCTTCAGGGGTATCTTGATAAGATAAGGAGATAAGCAATGGACGATAATAAAATTGTGATTACCGATAATAACGGGGAAGAAAATGTGTTTGAAATTCTTTTTACTTATGAAGATGAAGAGAATGGAAATAAATATGTCATGTATTATAGTGAAGAAGATGATGAGCAGATCTTTGCATCTCGTTATGATGATGATAATCATTTATATGATATTGAAGATCCAGCTGAATGGGAGCGTCTAGAAGAAGTTCTAGAAGACTTCAATATGCATGATGAAGAAGCAACAGATGATAAATGTGATGGCTGTGTATGCGAAGATGGGGACTGCGTCACAGATTGTTCTGAATGTGATAAGAACTAGGTAACAACCGTTACCTAGTTTTAGTAAGGAGATTATTATGGGACTTTTTAGTAAAACAAAAACAGTAGATATTTTCTTTGTAGGCAGCGAAGGAACAGATCTTGATCGTGGTATTTATGCATTCTATCTTAATGTAGATAATGGAGAAATCATCAAGAAATCATTCGTTAAGTCTCTAGCTAGCCCTCTCGCAATGAATAGACAAGGACGTTTCATGTATTTAACTTACCGTAATGGGACAGGACGTGCTCAGGATGGTGGTATCTGGCAGTATGCCTGCATGGAAACTCAGTTAGGACTTGCAGCAAGAATCGGTAACGAAGGACGTACATATATCCAGACTGTCTTAAATAAAGAGCGTGATTATGCTTATGCGATTGATTATTATAATGGTGAAGTAGTCACTATACCAATTAAGACTTCTAAAATCATTAGAGTATCAAAAACAGTAAAACTAGATGGTCATAGTATTGATCTAGTCAAACAAACTGAATCTCATCCTACATTTATGACATTCACTCCAGATAATACAAAACTTATTGTCACTGATTTAGGTGGTGATGAAGTCATCTTCTTTACTGAAGGTGAAAAGGGTGAACTTACTAAGGATGAAGAATTATCATTTAAGTTAAACCCTGGAAGTGGACCATTAAAACTTGTTTATTCTAGTAACCGCAAATTTGCTTATATTCTCAATCAAATCTCAAGCACTATTACATGTTATGCTGTAAAGCATAATAAGTTTACTTTAGTAGATGAAGTGATGACTTATTCTAAGGATGAATATGATGGTGTCAATACACCAATGGATATGGTTATTACTGAAAATGGACGTTTTATCTTTGTAATCAATAAAGGTGATGATACAATCGTTGCCTTTGAAAGAGATAAAGAGACTGGAAAGCTTACAAGAACTGATTGTATAGAAACAGATGAAGGACCTAAGTCTCTACTCTTATTTAGAGATAAGTACTTACTTGTTGCATGTAAACAGGGTGGATCACTTGAAAGCTTTGAAATCAAAGAAGATGAAAAGCGTGCTGTTTTATATGAAACACATCACCAGTTCACAATCCATGCCCCAGTATGTATGGAAAAAGGTACAGAAAACTTACGTGTAGTTAAATAAGGCATGTTCATGCCTTATTTTTCTTATGGTAATTATCGGGTTAATTCTATATAATGGTTAAGGAAAAGGAGATGTATATATGAAAAAGAAAATCATAGTGGCAGTCCTTGTAGTTGTACTATTAATAGGTGGTACTGGCTTATTTTATATAAGTGGTACTGGACATGTCTCTTCTAAAAGTGAAGTGGTGCAGGTAACTGTAAAGAAAGGTGAAAATGCTTATACAGTTTTAAATACATTAGATTCAAAAGGCTTAATAAAAAATAAATTGGTGGCTAAGGTTTACTTAAAGATTCATAAGCCTTCAGTTATCTCTCAAACTTACAATTTGAATAAGAACATGTCTCTTTCAAAGATGTATAGCATCATGTCAAAGATGAACAGCTCTTATGTTGTGAAGTCTTCCTTAACTATTCCTGAAGGAATTACTATTCCTCAGGCAGCTAAAAAGGTTGCAAATGTAACTGGTAAATCAGAACAAGAAGTATTAGATAAATGGTCTGATCACACTTATTTAAAAGAGCTTATTTCTAAATATTGGTTCTTGACAGATGACATTCTCCAAAAGGGTATTTTATATCCATTAGAAGGTTATCTCTATCCTGAAACATATGTACTTTATGATAAATCTACAACAATAGAAAAAGTCACAACAGAAATGCTGGATTATATGGATCAACAATTAACACCTTATAAGGATTCAATAACTAAGCTTGGCTATACACCTCATCAATTTTTAACACTTTGCTCAGTCGTAGAAAGAGAATCTTTATTTGATAAAGATCGTCCAGCCATTGCGGGTGTATTTATCAATCGTTTAAAGACCGGTATGAGATTACAGTCAGATATTACTGTCAACTATGCATTAAATAGAACAGGTGTCAAAGTCACTACTAAGATGACTAAGACTGATTCTCCTTATAATACATATAAATATGCAGGACTTCCTATTGGTCCTATTGCATGTGTCCCACAAAAGACTATGAATGCAGTCGCAAACTATACACCATCTGATTATTTATTCTTCTTTGCGAAGAAAGATGGGACTGTTATCTATTCAAAGACATATAAAGAACATCAAAAAGCAGTGAAGGAGAATAAGTGGTATTAATGAAATCATTTTATGAATTAGAAGAATATGCACTTGTGAAAGATGTGCCTATTATGCAAAAAGAAGGTATTGAATACCTTATTGATGAATTAAATAAAAGAAATGCGGAGTCTGTATTAGAGATTGGAAGTGCCATTGGGTATTCATCTTTAATGATGGCCACTCATGTCAAAGGTCTTCATGTTGATACAATTGAAAGAGATGATATACGTTATCAGGAAGCAGTTGTAAATATTCATGATTTTAATCAGGAAGACAACATTACAATCTATCATGAAGATGCATTAGAGTTTGATGATACATTGTTGAAGCATGCTCCTTATGATTGTCTTTTTATTGATGCAGCAAAAGCGCAGTATCAGCGTTTTTTTGAGAAATATGTTCCTTATTTAAAGGAAGATGGTTTTGTGTTAGTGGATAATCTAGATTTCCATGGTATGATTTTTGATATACCAAATATAAAAAATAGAAATACACGTGCTCTTGTAAGAAAGATCAAACGTTTTAAAGACTGGATCTTCTCTAATGATGAATATGATGCACATTATGTGCAGGTAGGTGATGGTCTATGTATCATTACTAGAAAGGATCAAAATGAAAATCGCAATTAATTTAAATGATCGTGGATACCTTCATGATTATGTTGATATGGGTGTTTCTTTGATTATGGCTGGATCAGACTATAGTGTTTTGACACCAGTGAAGTTTTCTATTGAAGAATTGAAAGAAATCAAAGAACAGGCAAAAGAACTTTATGTTTATGTGAATGCTATGTATGATGAACATGATCTAGAGGGACTAGAAAAACATATTGATGCATTACATGAGATTGGAATCGATGGATTAATCTTCCAGGATTTTGGTGTATTACAAATAGTTAATAAAAAGGGTTATGATTTCAAGATGATTTATCATCCTTTAACTCTTAATACCAATTCAAGTACACTGAATACTTTATCTCATTATGGTATTTCTGGTGCTTTTGTTTCTAAAGAAATATCTTTGAAGGAACAGCTAGAAATACGTAAAAATTGTGATATGCCATTATTTGTATTAGGTCATGGTGTACAGTATATGATGATGAGTAAGAGACATTTAATCTCTAATTATGAAAAAGCAAGTAATACAACATTAAGCCATAATAAAGACGCTCTCACAATTAATCCACGTGGACAGGATTTCCCATGTCATATATATGAAACAACTCGTGGAACGGCTGTATTCAGCAAATCTAGACTATATACATTGGATTTATTCAATACATTAAAGGACTTTGATTACCTTTATATTGAAACAATGTTTATGGATTCAAGAGAAGCTATAGAAGTTATTAGTATGTATTGTGATTGTCTTAAAGCCCTAGAAAGAGGTACATATGAAAAAGAAGTAAAAGAATATCTTCCTTTATTAAGAAAGATTTCAAAACCTCTTGATCGTGGTTTCTTATATGATGATACAATTTATCGTCTTGAAGATGTAAAGAGGAGGGATCTAGAAGATGCAGCCAATAAGTAAGATTATTAATGGTCGTCGTGTGATTGTGAAAAAACCTGAATTACTTGCCCCTGCAGGAAACCTAGAAAAGCTTAAAACAGCTATTATTTATGGTGCAGATGCAGTATTTATTGGTGGTAAGGAATTCTCTTTACGATCACAGGCATCTAACTTCTCTATAGAAGACATTAAAGAAGCAGTACAATTTGCGAATCAATATGGCGCTAAAATCCATGTTACATGTAATATCATCCTTCATCATGATAACTTAGAAGGCATTAAAGAGTACTTACAGGCATTAGATGATGCAGGTGTTACAGCTATTATTGTCGCAGATCCATATATTATGAATCTTGCGAAAAGTATGGACTTAAAGCTAGAAGTACATGTCTCTACACAAATGTCAGTCACTAATTCATCTGCTGTTAAGTTCTTTGAAGATATGGGAATGGACAGAGTAGTACTAGGTCGTGAAACAACTTTTGCTGACTTGAAGGACATTAGAAAAAATGCCCCTGATATTGATTTAGAATACTTTATACATGGTGCAATGTGTATTTCTTATAGTGGTCGTTGTATGTTATCTAACTACTATTCTAGACGAGACGCCAATAGAGGTGGCTGTTCACAAAGTTGTAGATGGTATTATGATTTAGAAGAGAATGGACAATCTATTAATGAAGATTTCCCATTTACTATGTCTTCTAAGGATATGTGTCTCATTCATCATATTGGTGAATTAATAGAATGTGGTGTGGATTCGTTCAAGATAGAAGGGCGTATGAAGTCTGTTCATTATATTGCGACAGTTGTATCTACTTATAGAAAGCTCATTGATACATATTGTGCTGATCCTGATCATTTTGCAGATTCAAAGAAATATGAAGATGAACTACAAAAAGCAGCCAATAGAGCATTCTGTCATGGATTCTTTTATGATAATCCAGGTGTAGATGAACAGCTTTATAACTTAAGAGATGAACATCCTACACAGGAATTCGTTATGCGCGTACTTGATTATGATAAAGATTCTAAACGAGCTAAAATTGAACAGCGTAACTATTTCAAAGTAGGAGACAAGATAGAAATATTCTCTCCTAGTCATTCCAATATTTATTTTACTGTTGATAAGATTTATAATGAAGATAATGAATTGGTGGAAGTAGCCAACCATCCAATGGAAATACTTTATGTAGAAATTGATTATCCAGTATTAGAGAATGATATGGGAAGGAAGGTAAACCATGGAAAATAAAGCTGTCATTATTGGGATTGCAGGTGGAAGTGCTTCTGGTAAGACTTCTATCGCTCAATCCATCTATGATCGTTTTAAAGGCAGTCATAGAGTAAAAATCATTAAACAAGATGATTACTACAAAGATCAAAGTGATAAGACAATGGAAGAAAGAGTAAAAACTAACTACGATCATCCATTTGCTTTTGATAATGATCTTCTAGTATCAGATTTAAAGAAGTTAAAAAAGAAAGAAAGAATTGAAAAACCTACTTATGATTATTCAAAGCATACAAGAAGTGATATCACAGAAGTCATTGAAGATCGTGATGTTATTATTCTAGAAGGTATCTTTGTCTTAGCAGAAGAAGAGGTAAGAGATCTTTGTGATATACTGATTTATGTGGATACAGATGCAGATATCCGCTTTATCAGACGATTAAGAAGAGATGTAGAAGAACGTGCAAGAACTGTTGATTCAGTCTGTAACCAGTATTTAGAGACTGTAAGACCAATGCATGAACAGTTCATTGAACCATCTAAGAAATATGCACATATTATTATTCCTGAAGGTGGGACTAATACTGTTGCGATTGACTTATTGATTACAAAAATAAGTAGTATTCTAGGCGATTAAATCTTTCTTGTCTAATTAAAATAAGTATGTTATTAATGAGTGGCGAAAAAAAACATAGGCTTGTCTTGTCTATGGGATGAAAGCCACATAATTAAAAGAATTAAGATTAATAGAATCAAAGTATTGAATAGTGGAATCAAAATAGTATAAAATAAACATCAGGAAGATTGATTACACTTCCTTATCATAAGATAGAAATTTACCGTTAATGTGGTCGTTGGACTGCTTGGTAATAAAAGTTCTTACTTAAATAGATTTAAACTTGTATTCCAAAGTCTGAAAATGATGTACGATTATAAGCTAAACTTGACAGTAAGAACCCCACGGGCTCACCCGTGGGAGTAGTCAGATTTACGTATACGAGGTGAAAGAAATGGATAAAAAAGTGCAAATTAGTAGAGAAGGTTTTGAAAAGCTAAAAGCTGAAAGAGAAAACCTTATTAATGTTGAAAGACCAGCAGTCATTGAAGAAATTAAGCTTGCAAGAAGCCAGGGTGACTTATCAGAAAATGCTGACTACGATGCAGCAAGAGATAAACAGGCTCGTATTGAAGAAAGAATCAAAGAATTAGAAGTAATGATGCAGAATGCAGTTATCATTGGTTCTGATGTTAAGGTAGATACTCATGTTGTAAACTTAGGTGCTACTGTAACAGTTCTTGATTTATCTGAAGAAAATCCTGAACCTGATACATTTACAATCTTAGGTTCTACAGAAACTGATCCATTACATGGTAAGATTTCTAATGAATCTCCACTTGCGAAAGCATTAATGACTCATAAGATTGGTGATGTTGTAACAGTCGGTGTTGCAAAACCTTATGATGTTGAAATTGTAGATATTAAATATTAATGGTATGAAAGGACACTTCTTGGGAGGTGTTCTTTTTTACTGCACAAAAAAACATTCCAACTCGATATAGTTGGGATGTTTTCATTATTTCAACAACATTCTGTCGTTCACAAATTCACTGCCACTTGCTTCTTCAAACTTCTTAAGTAGGAAAGGAACAGTTAATTTCTTTTTCTCTTCACCTTTTACATCATAGATGATTTGACCATTATACATCATGATCAATCTATTCCCTACATCAATAGCCTGCTGCATATCATGAGTAACCATCATTGCTGTTAGCTTTTGTTCAGTGACAATCTTATTAGTCAAAAGTAATACCTTAGCACTTGTTGCTGGATCAAGAGCGGCTGTATGTTCATCAAGTAAGAGAATCTTAGGCTTTGTGACAGTCGCCATTAATAGTGTTAAGGCCTGTCTTTGTCCACCTGATAATAAACCTACCTTACTTGTCATTCTCTCTTCTAGACCTAAATTTAGAGTCTTTAAGAGGTCATAATACAACTTCTTTTCTTCTTTCTTGATACCCCACTTTAAAGTACGCTTTTGACCACGTCTTTTAGCCATTGCAAGGTTTTCATCAATCTGCATATCAGCTGCAGTACCCATCATCGGATCCTGGAATACACGACCAATAAGACCTGCACGTTTATATTCTGGATACAAAGAAATATCTTTATCATCTAGTTTAATATGACCACAATCAATAGGATAAACACCTGCAATCATATTCATTAAAGTGGATTTACCAGCACCGTTACCACCAATAACAGTAACGAAATCTCCATCATCTAATTGAAGATTAATATCAATCAAGGCTTTCTTCTCATTAATAGTGCCAAGGTTAAATGTTTTTGATACATGTTCAATCTTAAGCATTTTTCTCATCCACCTCTTTTGTAAGTTTCTTATAGTTTGCAGTCTGTTTTCTATTTGCCATTAATACTGGAATAGTTAATGCGAGAGCTACAATAAATGCAGTGAGTAGCTTTAAGTCATCAGTTGATAAACCTAACTGGATAACAATGGCGATAATAATACGATAAATAATTGAACCAACAATAATCGCAATGAGTCTCTTTAAGAAACTGCCATAACGACCAAAGATAACTTCACCAATAACGATAGAAGCAAGACCCATAACGATTGCCCCCATACCGATCTTGACATCACCATAACCAACTGACTGACCGACCATGGCACCACTTAAGGCGATTAAGGCATTTGAAATCACTAAACCAAGTAGCTTAGTATAATCAGTATTGACACCAACAGCTCTTACCATCTGTTCATTATTACCAGTCGCACGTAATGCATTACCTAATTCAGTTCCAAAGAACCAATAGAGTAGGGCAATCACAATAGTTACTGCAATAACACCTACAACTAGTGTTGACTGAGATACTGTTAAACCAACCATTGGTCCCCAGTCATATAAGCTTTCTGTCTGAAGTAATGGGATATTTGATTTACCCATTATACGTAAGTTAATAGAATATAAGCCTAACTGTGCAAGAATACCAGCAAGGATAGCAGGAATCTTACATTTAGTATGTAATAAACCAGTCACAAATCCAGCTAAAGCCCCCGCAAGAGTTGCAGCAAGAATCGCAACGATTGGATTACCATGATTTGTAAGAATAACAGCACATACAGCACTTCCTGTTGCGAAAGAACCATCACATGTCATATCTGCAATATCTAACAGACGAAATGTAATATAAACACCAACTGCCATGATGCCCCATAAGACACCCTGGTAAGTCGCACTTTGTAATGCTAAAAATAAAGACATTCTCATTCACTCCTTAAATAAGTTCCGCCTTATCTAATACTTCCTGTGGAACTTTAATACCAAGTTTTTCCATCTGAGCTTTATTGACCTTTAATTTACAATCGCTCGCTTTTAAGTATTCGATAGGCATAGTAGCTGGTTTACCTTTACCAGTTAAGATTTTAATAGCCTGCTTACCAGCGATACTACCTAAGTTATAGTAATCAATACCATAAGTAGCTAAACCACCTTTAGCACACATACCTTCTTCACCAACAATAACAGGGATTTTAGCCTGATCAGTTACTTTTACAACTGCTGGGATGTTAGAAGCAAGTAGGTTATCAGTTGGAATATATAAAGCATCTGCTTTACCTACAATAGAATCAGTAACTGACTGGATTTCATTAGATTCAGAAACAGTCTTTACTAATGGTGTCATACCCTGAGCTTTGATTTCTTTGACAGCCATCTTACCCTGAATTTCAGAGTTAGATTCATTACCTGCATACATAACTGCAACAGTCTTTGCGTTAGGCATAATCTGTTTTAATAATTTAATCTGTTCTTTAACTGGTGTTAAATCACTTGCTCCAGTCACATTTCCACCAGGTTTTTTATTTGATTTTACTAATTTACTGCCAGCTGGATCAGTAACAGCAGATACAACAACTGGAATATCTTTAGTCTTCTTTACAACAGCCTGAGCTGCAGGAGTTGCAATTGCATAAATTAAATCATTTCCATCGTTCACTAAGCTTTCTGCAATAGTTTCACAGTTAGAGTTTTCACCACTGGCATTCTTTAAAGTAATATTAGAAGCTTTATAACCTGCTTTTACAAGAGTATCCTTAAATCCCTTATATGATGCATCCAATGCATCGTGCTGCATATACTGGATGACTCCAACTTTTACATCAGCCTTATCTTTAGTGCTAGACTGACTACCACAGCCAGTTAATGCTAGACCGACTGCCATTAAACCACATACAAACTTCTTCATAATAGATTCCTCCCTTTTTTCTTTCCCCTAAAAACAAAAAAATTCACCCCAAGAGGGCGAATTATCGCGGTACCACCTCTAGTTCATTAGTCATAGACTAACCTCACTAAATAGCGATAACGGGCAACCCGGGAAGTATTTTGTACTTCCAACTCCATGGTGAATTCAAGAATGTCTGCGTATGATTCGCACCAGCCATCATATCTCTTATGCCTCACATTTCTTTACTATGTCATTTCTCTGTTTTTATAATATAAAAATATAATATAGAAATATTAAGGAAAAGTCAAATAAAACTTTTAAAAGTTAGGGAAAAAACAAAAAAGAAATATAAGAAAAAAGAGCAGATATTTCTGCTCTTAGTAGTTGATTTCTTCGTAAAGAACTTTTAAAAGGACAGCCTTAGAACTCATCTGCTGACGCTTTCTATCATAAGTCTTAATTACGCTGTATTCAACAACGTCATACTTTTCAACTTCTTCATCATCAAGGAAATCAGCCTGTCTGAAGAATAAGTTTTCTTCACCATCCTGGAAGATACTACCAAAATTCTTATCATGATTGTAGAATACTACTTTACCTTCATGACGAGTAATGTAGTTTTCTAGATGATAAACAACTTCACTATATACACGATCAAATGCATCGCTGGCAGTTAAATCAGCATAATCAGCTAAATCAGCATCAGCTTCATATGTTTTACCATTTTCTTCTTCTAGCTTCTTAATGAGGCATTCTGCAAGTGCATGAGCCTTATCCTGACCCTTAGCCTTTGCCATTGCTGAAATCTTTTTATAATCTTCGATATTCTTATAATCGAATCCACCCTTGAAGAATTTATCGATTAGAAGTGTATAAGCATCATCTTCACGATTTGTATTCATATAAAGCTTATAAAGGATTTCAAATGAATCTACTGCATTGAAATGACCCTGTAAAGCGATGAATTCATTTTCAGCTTCTTCATAACGTCCAAGTTCAACTAGAGAGCTTGCACGATAATATTTAACCCAATTAAGGTTGTTATAATGCCACTTTAAGTTATAAGTGAAAGCAATGTTCGCAGTTTCAACACATGCTCTATATGATTCAAGTTCATATAATGCACGTACTTTCATACGATACCATTTCTCTTTCTTACTTTCGAATTCTTTACCATCTTTATTTACAAATGGTTTATCTTCTAGAGTAGGTGCATCTAAGTAGTCTAATAATTCAGATAACTTCTTATAGTCTACTGGATCAGCCTTTAATACATGTTTAATAGCCTTATTGACTGCAGCTTCAAGTGGAGAATATCTCTCCTGCTTACAATATTTAGCAATTTCTTCTAAGATACCATAGAATAAACTTTCGTTCTTAGAAATTTCTTCATCATCGATGTTGATATACTTATTATAAAGAGCATAGCCAAAATAATTGATATATCCTTTTAATTCTGGTGCCATTTCAAGGAATGTTCTTCCTACTTCAATAGCTTCATCAGTCTTACCCTGATTCTTTAATTCTTTAACGAAATCACGTGCCTGGAATTCGCTGAATGAAGAGGCATCCTCTTCGAAACGGTTCTTATAAGCCGTTAAATCTTTTACTTTTGATTCTTCCACATTATCACCCCTACGAGATATTATACATTTTTTTATTATTGATGTGAAGAAAAAACGAACGGAGTTCTCCGTTCGTTATTCTACAGTCACTGATTTAGCAAGGTTACGAGGTTTATCTACATCACAACCCTTAATACATGCTGTATGATATGCAATGAGCTGTAATGGGATAGCTACAAGTACACTCTGTAATAAAGGATTGATATTTGGTAAGTAATAGATGTTTTCTACACCACTGACTTCCTGTCCTTCTACAGTAAATAGGATGACCTCAGCACCTCTTGCGATTGTTTCTTGAATATTAGAAATAGTCTTAGCTGCAACATGAGGCTGAGTGGCTACTGCAATTACTACAGTACCTGGTTCAATTAAGGCAATAGGCCCATGCTTTAATTCACCAGCAATATAAGCGTCAGCATGTACATAAGAAACTTCCTTAAGCTTTAAAGCACCTTCTAATACACTTGCATAATCTAAACTTCTACCAATAAAGTAGCAGTCATGTTTATCTTTCAATGCTTTTGCGTAGTTTTCGAAGATTGCTTCATCATCAATTAACTTAGATACATATTCTGGAAGGTTATTTAACTGTTCCATTAAATCAGTATCTACAGTATCTCCTCTTTTATCTGCAATATATAATGCGATTAAAGTAAGTAATACTAACTGAGTTGTATAAGCTTTAGTAGATGCAACTGCAATTTCAGGTCCTGCACAAGTATAAAGTGTATGCTGTGCCTCTCTAGAAATTGTAGAACCTAAGACGTTAGTCACAGCAATAGTTGTACATCCTTTTTCATTAGCAAGTTTTAATGCAGCAAGAGTATCAGCTGTTTCACCAGACTGTGATACAAAGATACATAATGTCTTTTCATCAATGATTGGATCATTATAACGGAATTCACTTGCTACCTGAGTAAGAACTGGTAAACGTGTTGCACGTTCAAGAATAGATGCTCCACATAATCCTGCATGATAAGCAGTACCACATGCAACATAATAAACCTTATTAAACTTATTGAAATCAACATCTTTTAATTCATCTAATACGATTGAATGTTCAAAGATACGACCTCTTAAAGTTTCTTGAATAACATGAGGCTGTTCATTGATTTCCTTTAACATATATGTATCAAAACCATTCTTCTGAGCCGCTTCCATATCATAAGGAATAGTAGTCATTTCTTTAGTGATTTCTTTACCATCTTTATTATAGAAAGTAATGCTGTCTTTCTTTAATACAGCCATTTCTAAGTCATCTAAGAAATAAACATCTTTAGTATAAGCAAGTAAAGCTGGAATATCACTCGCTGCCACACTTGCATCTTCAGTATGTCCAATAACTAATGGACTTGCCTTTTTCGCAACAACAACTTCATCAGGGTGTTCTGTAGAAACAATACATAAAGCATAACTTCCATCAATACAGTTTAATGTTTTCTTTACTGCTTCTAGAAGATCTCCTTCATAGAAATAGTCTAAACACATAACAACAACTTCTGAATCTGTTTCACTTTGGAATGAATAACCCTTTTCTAACAAAATATCCTTTAATTCTCTATAGTTTTCAATAATGCCATTGTGTACAATAGAAATAGTGTTACTTGGATTTGTATGAGGATGTGAATTTAAGTTAGAAGGGACACCATGAGTTGCCCATCTTGTATGACCAATACCTACATGACCAGTCATCTCGTGATCCTTTAACTTTTCTTCAAGGTTCTTTAAACGACCTTTACATTTTACAGTTGTAAGTACATTATTTAATACTGTTACACCTGCAGAGTCATATCCTCTATATTCTAATTTTGCGAGTCCCTGCATTAAGAAAGGTAGGGCTTCACCATTGCCACAATAAGCTGTAATACCACACATAATCTTGTCCTCCTTGTTTTGTGGAATAAAAACGTTAAAACAAAGGAGTACCTGATGAAATCTGTTCATTGATCACTCAATGTTTTTGTTCATCGCTTAGGCAGTACTATGCCTCTAGACCATCCGCCGAATAGTTCGATTAATCTAGTCCTCGTCAACTTATACAAGTCCTGGCGCTATTTTTAATATCACTTTATCTTAACTGTGTCTATTATATGCTTGATATGTGATAAATCAATCAACAATGTTGACATTTTAAAAATATGAAAACTATATATAATTTTATATATAAATTAGGGAGAAATATAAAAAAATTAAAAGTATATATATAAGTAGGAGGGGATTTTTATATGAAAGAAGATCTAGAAGGAAATATTGAAGAAATGAAGAAATACTTAAAGAAGTTAGATGAGAGTGGCTTATATGATGCAGAGAAATATTCACGTTCTTTATTACATCAAACAAGTCAGTTATCTTATTTCTATTGTTCACTTGTAAAGGATGGTTCACCATCGGATACTTATTATCACGTCCATAAGCGTCCAAAAGAACATCAGATGGCTTATTTTAATATCGGTAGGGGATTTGCTAAGGAACTCATGGATGGGCATTGGTGTTATGTTGTAAAAGATTTAGGCTATAAGATGTTAATTATACCTTGTACATCCATAAAAAAAGAATCATCACCAGTCAATCCACACTTTGAAAAGGACTTAACAGTCCTAGATGACCATGGGATGATTACGCATTCTAGAATGCAGTTAACTGATTTACGTACAGTAGATATTCAAAGACTGGATTGTCGTAAACCATTCTATAACGTCTGTGATGATCAAGAAGAAATTAGAAAATTCATAATAGAACACTTATTTTAAGTTCTATTTGTGCTATGATACTCGTGGTGATGAAACATGAATGAAATAATGAAAGGAATGAAGAAAAGTATTCCAATCGCATTAGGATACTTCCCTGTTGCCTTTTCTATTGGAGTTCATACACCCTTTACTTATGTGCCATTATTTAATGTCATGAGTACTGGTGTACGTCTTATTAGTGCAACACTCATTGCGACATGTATGGGAGCCTGGTTATTTCCAAGGGAGGATGAAGCATGACAAGATATCAGATACTAGCTGTCTTGGTGATGGCACTCTTTACTTATCTGCCTCGTTTTCTACCACTTACTTTCTTTAGAAAGAAGATTACATCTAAGTTTATTAATTCAGCTCTTTATTATTTGCCTTATGCAGTATTAGGAGCTTTGACTTTTCCAGGTGTCTTTAACTCTACACCAAACTTAGTAGAATCATGTGCAGGTATTCTAGTTGCAGTATTTTTTAGTTATAAGGGAAAAGGACTTGTATTTGTGGCTGTTGCAGCCATACTTGCATCTTATATTGTGCAGTTTCCGATTTAAAAATCGGAAGTTGGAGGATATACGCATGAAAATTGTAATCATTAATGGAAGTGCCAGAAAAGGAAATACGCTGGCAGCAATCAATGCATTTATAAAAGGAGCATCAGAAAAGAATAAAATTGAAATCATTGAACCTGACAAACTCAACATTGCACCATGCAAGGGATGTGGTGTCTGTCAATGCTCTAAGGGATGCGTCGATAAGGATGATACAAATTCTGCAATTGATAAAATTGCTGTCGCAGATATGATTCTTTTTGCTACACCAGTTTATTGGTGGGGAGTGTCAGCACAATTGAAACTTATCATTGATAAGTGCTACTGCCGTGGATTGCAGTTAAAAAACAAAAAAGTTGGTACAATTGTTGTAGGTGGTTCTCCCGTAGGCAGTATCCAGTATGAGCTGATTGATAAGCAGTTTGACTGTATGGCAAAATATCTTTCATGGGATATGCTTTTCAAAAAATCATATTACGCAACAGCCAGAGATGAACTTGAAAAAAATAAGGATTCCATGAACGAACTTGAGTGGATCGGAAAAAATTTATAAAGCACACACCAAATTCCCGTTTGCTGAAGGGACGTATAGAAACTATACGTTCTTTTTTAATTGAAAAAAACAGTGGTTTCCCACTGTTAAATAGCCTTAAATGCTTTCTGAAGTTTTGGATAAATAAGTGCAAATACTACATAAGTTAAAATAAGTGTACCTACATTATAACCAATGTTGTATAAGAATGAATAAACCCAAGGGTTCATGTTCTTAGGTGCATAGCTTGCAAATAATACAGCACCAGATAATAAATGTGAAATGAACTTAAGAATCATTCCTACAAAAATACCTGTATAAACTTCAGTCTTGCCTGATTTAAAATTAGGAATAAAGCCTGCAATACCAAGTGCTGATAATGGTACAAGATAGTCTAATACAACAGACCAAGGTCCATAATATAAAGCAAGACCTAATACAAACTGCATAGCAGTGGCACCAACACCGACAATAATTCCATACTGTGCACCCATTAAATAGCTTGCAAGTACGATTGGTAATAAACTTAAAGTAATAGAACCACCCTGTGGCTGTCCTGGAATCACCTTAAATAGTACTTCTAGAACTAACTGCATAGCGATAAATAACGCAACATAAGCAATTGCTCTAGTGGATAATGTCTTCTTATTCATTTATAAATCTCCCCTTTCTAATGACTAAGATGACGCAAAGAAGTCACTAAAAAAGTACGGCCTCTCTACGCTGGTATTACCCAGATCAGATGCTAAGGGACAAGGCTTTCACCTATCTCAGCAATAAATGCGCCCCTGGCAGTAATGATTATATTACAGAACATTCTTTTTGTCACGTAATCTAAATTTATAGTAGAAATGTTAGGGGTTTCTGATTATAATAGGGGTGTTTAGGAGGATATAAGCATGTCAAAAGTTTTAGCAGTTAACTGTGGAAGTTCTTCATTGAAGTTCCAGTTATTTGAAATGAATACTGAAAGTGTTATCACTTCTGGTATTATTGAAAGAATCGGTATGGAAGATTCAATCTTCACTATCAAGTATAATGGTACTAAAGATAAGAAGGTCTTTGCAGTTCCTACTCACAAGGAAGCAGTACAAGTATTACTTGATACATTAATTGAAAAGAAGATTGTTGAACATTTAGATGAAATCAAGGGTATTGGTCATCGTGTTGTACAAGGTGGTCCTTATTTTGATGGGTCTTGTGTTGTAGATGATGATGTGATCGCTAAGATTGATGAATTATCACCACTTGCACCACTTCATAACCCTGCACATATTATTGGTATCAAAGCATTTAAGGAAGCTATTCCTACTGCAGGTGCTGTTGTAGTATTCGATACAGCATTCCATCACTCTATTAAGCCTGAAAATGCAGTTTATCCAATCCCATATAAGTTCTATGAAGAAAACAAAGTTAGAAAATATGGTGCACATGGTACTTCTCATTACTATGTATCAAAGCGTACTCAGGAATTATTAGGCAACCCTGAGCATGCTAATATTATTGTATGTCATTTAGGTGCAGGTGCTTCACTTTGTGCTGTAAAGGATGGTAAATCTATTGATACTTCAATGGGTCTTACACCTCTTGCTGGTGTCATGATGGCAACTCGTTCTGGTGATATTGATGCATCTGTTGTAGACCACTTAATTGAAAATCTTGGATATGATATGAAGACTGTATTCAAGATGTTGAATAAGGAATCTGGTTTATTAGGTGTATCTGGAGTGTCTGGTGATATGAGAGATATCATTGATGCAAAAGATGCTGGTAACCAAAGAGCCGAATTAGCTTTTAACATGTTTAGAAAACGTGTTGCTGATTATATTGGTTCTTATTTTGTAGAACTTGGACATGTTGATGCAATTTCATTCACAGCAGGTATTGGTGAAAACAGCTTTATCGCAAGAGAAGCAATTATTAATCTAATAAAAGAAGCATTAGGCATCGTATTAGATGATAAGGCTAATGTAGAAGGTCATGGTGAAAGATTAATTTCTGCACCTGAATCTAAGATCAAGGTATTCGTAGTACCAACTGATGAAGAATTAGTGATTGCAAGAGATACAAAAGAATTATTAAACTTATAAAATAAGTGAGCATCGCTTTAAGGCGATGCTCATTTTTTTAATACAAAAACAAAACAATAACTTAAAAAGGCTTTATTTAGGAAAAAACAGGTGAGGTTTATGTACATTTCACCTGTTTTTTGCTATGATATTCGATAGGTTGGGTAGAGTCAAAAGTTTATGAAAAACTTGATGAATGACAGATTTCAGGGCTCGATGAACGATGCGATATCATTCATG
>NZ_JBEHVX010000013.1:0-36384 GCF_040227455.1 Catenibacterium sp. RTP21428st1_D7_RTP21428_210409
TTTACAAAAATTGAGAATAGGGGCCTGCGGCCACGCGAATTGGGATAAAGGGGCATGCCCCTTTATCCCAATTCCTTGATTCCAGTTTCATTTTACAATTGAGGATTTTAAATTTCTTTAAAAAAAGTTAAATTTTCTCTTTACAAACTATCAGCACTTGTATATAATCTTACTTGTCTCTTACGAGAGATATGGCGGTTGTGGTGAAGCGGTTAACACACCGGATTGTGGCTCCGGCATTTCGTGGGTTCGATCCCCATCAGCCGCCCCATTTGAAAATAACTCTGGTTTACCAGAGTTTTTATTTTATTTAAATAAAGGAACTGTATTTTCATATAGTTCCTTTTTTAATATAATGTAGCCAGGAGGCGGTTACATGAATATAGAAAGCTTAAAAGCATCAAAGAAAACAGATCAGCTCTTTTTGGTTTGTGTCGATCATTATAATACAAGTCATGCGACATTCTATTATTATAAGAAAGAAGAAAAATGGAGGCTTGTCTTACAAACGCCAGCACTTATTGGACAAAGAGGCATGGGTGAAGGAAAAGAAGGCGCAAGACAAACACCTATAGGTGAATATACTTTTGGGAAACTCATGGGTATTGCGCCAGATCCTGGCACAAAGATGGATTATCATCAGATTACTGAAGATGATTATTGGTGTGGTGAACAGTATTATAATGAGTTTGTGGATGAAAAGACTAGGGACCATTCTCATTGTACAAAAGAGAATGATGAACACTTGATAGATTATACTAAACCTTATGAATATACAGCCTTCTTTAACTATAATAAGGAATGTATTAAAGGAAAGGGAAGTGCTTATTTCTTTCACTGTTTTGGCACTCATGACTATACAATGGGATGCGTTGCCTTACATCATGATATTGTGAAATATCTCTTTACTATTATTGATGAAAAGACGATTATGATCATCGATTCTTATGATAATTTGTATAAATATTAGTTAGTGTCACTATGATAATTTTGTGTTATACTTTCAATAAGTTCAGACTATGAACAAGAAAGGTGTAAAAGAAAATGTTGAAATTCTTGAAAATGGAAGGTATCGGGAATGATTATGTTTACTTTGATGGAATCAATCAGAATGTTCCAACAGATGAAACATTTATCAAGAAGGTATCTAATCGTCATATAGGTATTGGCAGTGATGGTGTCATTATCATCTTACCAAGTGAAACATGTGATTTCAGAATGCGTATGTTCAACCTTGATGGTAGTGAAGGAAAGATGTGTGGAAATGGAATCCGCTGCTTTTCTAAATTTGTGTATGATCAAGGCTTAACTGATAAGACAACATTGAAGATTGAAACACTTGCAGGAATAAGAACTTGTGAATTGAATGTAGAAGATGGAAAGGTAACAAGTGTCTGTGTAGATATGGGTGAACCAATTACTCTATGTTCTGATATTCCAGTGAATTATTCTAAGGTAGAGATGGTGAATGCGCCTATTGAAATAGATGGAAATACATATTATTGTACAGCTGTTTCTATGGGTAATCCGCATGTCATCCAGTATGTAGATACACTTGATTTTGATATCGAAGCAATTGGTCCTAAGTTTGAGCATGCTTCTTTATTCCCTGAATCAGTCAATACAGAATTTGTAAAGGTTGTTGATAGACAACATCTAAAGATGCGTGTATGGGAAAGAGGCAGTGGTGAAACAATGGCTTGTGGTACAGGTGCATGTGCTGTGATGTATGCAAGTTATCTCAACAACAAGTGTGATGAGAAAGTGGATGTAGAATTGTTAGGGGGTCATTTACAGATTGAACTCCGTGATAAGAAGATATTTATGACAGGTCCTGCAAGGACTACTTTTGAAGGTACATTAAAGGAGGAAAATTATGCTTAAAACTGCAGAAGAAATTATCCAGTATATTGGAAATGCGAAAAAACAGACACCAGTCAAGGTATATATCAATGGTCATGATTTACCTAAGGCTGAAGGATTCAAGATGTTTGGTACAGAAGATTCTAAAATCTGTATTGGGGACCTTGACGCAATCCGTACTTATTTAGAAGAAAACAAAGATAAGATCACTGATACTTATATGGAACAGGATCGTCGTAATAGTGCGATTCCTATGATTGATATGACAAATATCAACGCTCGTATTGAACCAGGCTGCTTTATCCGTGAACATGTCACTATTGGAGATAATGCAGTTATCATGATGGGTGCAGTTATCAATATTGGTGCTAAGATTGGTGAAGGTTCTATGATTGATATGGGTGCAGTACTAGGAGGACGTGCTGAAGTTGGTAAACATTGTCACGTTGGTGCAGGTGCAGTGCTTGCAGGTGTTATTGAACCCCCT
The DNA here is from genome assembly GCF_040227455.1 of Catenibacterium sp. RTP21428st1_D7_RTP21428_210409. Taxonomy (NCBI): domain Bacteria; kingdom Bacillati; phylum Bacillota; class Erysipelotrichia; order Erysipelotrichales; family Coprobacillaceae; genus Catenibacterium; species Catenibacterium sp. RTP21428st1_D7_RTP21428_210409. The sequence goes on from NZ_JBEHVX010000013.1 coordinate 2,351, forward strand.
TCAGCAAACCCAGTTGTCTTAGAAGATGACGTATTAATTGGTGCCAATGCGGTTGTTATTGAAGGTGTAAGAATTGGTAAGGGTGCTGTCGTAGGTGCAGGTTCTATCGTTACTAAGGATGTACCAGCAGGTGCAGTAGTAGTTGGTAACCCAGCTCGTATTGTGAAAGAAGAAAAAGACGACCAGACAAAAGATAAGACTCAGTTAATGGATGATTTAAGAAAGATTTAATCATGGATGATTTAAAGAGATGGCGCAGGGATCTACATCAGATTCCTGAGCTAGGATTAGAAGAGACACAAACAACAGCTTACCTAAAAGCGGAACTGGAAAAGATGGGGTATCAGCCACAGCCATTATTAGAAACAGGACTTTATGTCTTTATTGATCATGGCTATGGTAAATCAGTGGCTTTTAGAACAGATATTGATGGCTTACCTGTCAATGAAGAAACAGGTGTAGATTTTGCCTCTACCCATAAAGGAATCATGCATGCTTGTGGACATGATGGCCATATGACTGCACTTCTAGGCTTTGCGAAGGCTTTAAAAGAGAATAAAGAACCTATTCTTTATGATATTCTTTTAATCTTCCAGCCTGCTGAAGAATCTCCTGGTGGGGCACGCATTGTCTGTGAAAAAGGTTTATTAAAACAGTTTAATGTAGAATCTATTTTTGGTATTCACCTGATGCCTTTATTAGATGAAGGTGTGATTGCTTCTAAACCAGGTGGTTTAATGGCTGAATGTGGTGAATTAGATGTAAAAGTAATAGGAAGAGGGGCTCATGCAGGTTTACCTCATGAAGGTGTAGATTCTTTACTTATTGCTTGTTCTTTAATTAATGAATACCAGCATATTTTGACAAGAATGAAGACACCATTCCATCCAGCTATTATGAATATTGGAGAAATTCATGGTGGTACAGCACGTAATAGTGTGGCCAAGGAAACAGAATTCCATGGCACAGTACGTTGTTATAGTGATGAAATGTTTGCCCATCTCACAGATTCTATAGGACGTATTAATAAAGGCTTTGAAGAAGCCTATGGATGTCGAATTGAGTGGAGCTGTCCACCATTCTATCCAGCTGTCATCAATGATAAAAAGCTATTTAACTATGTCTCATCAATTACTTCATTAAAAGAATTAGATGAGCCACTCATGCTTGCTGAGGATTTCTCTTTCTATCAGAAAGAGGTAAAAGGTCTATTTATCTTTGTCGGTACTAAAACAAAGGAATTCCAAAGTGGACTCCATACAGGTACATTCAACTTTAATGAATCTGTATTACAGTCTGTTGTGGATATGTATATGAAAATCATTTTGAATTATCAGGAGGAACAGTAATGGGGTATTATGAAGAAGGAGAACAGTATTTTCTTCATGCTTATGGTAGATATGATACTGTTTTAGATCATGGAGAAGGTGTATATCTCTATGATACAGAAGGTAATAAATACTTAGATTTCTATAGTGGTATTGGTGTCAATTCACTTGGTTATGGTTATCCTGCTTATATAGAAGCAGTAGAAAAACAGTTAAAGACATTAACTCATGTGTCTAACTATTTCTATACTGTTCCTGCCATTGAAGCAGCTAAGAAAGTAGTAGAAGCAACTCGTCTTTCAAAGGTATTCTTCTGTAACTCAGGTGCAGAAGCAACTGAAGGGGCATTAAAGCTTGCACGTAAATATTACTTCTTAAAACACCATAAGGCTGATAGTGAAGTCATCGCATTCCATCAGTCATTCCATGGACGTACTACAGGTTCTGTTAAGTTAACTGGTAATGCACATTATCAGCAGGCATTTGGTCCATTAATGGAAGGTGTAAAATATGCCACTTTAAATGATTTGGAAAGCGTTAAAGCCTTACTTACTGATCGTACAGGCGCTATTATTGTAGAACCAGTACAGGGTGAAGGTGGTGTCAATCCTTGCACAAAAGAATTCTTACAGGGATTAAGACAAATCTGTGATGAAAAAGATATCTGTCTTATTCTTGATGAAGTACAGTGTGGTATGGGAAGAACAGGAACAATCATGACTTATTTCCAGTATGATATCTTACCTGATATTGTATGTCTTGCGAAAGGTATTGGCTGTGGTGTACCAGTAGGCGCATTTGTAGCTAATGCAAAGTTTGCGAAGGCAATGGAACCAGGAGACCATGGAAGTACTTATGGAGGTAATCCATTAGTGACTGCTGCTGTCTCTACTGTATTTGATATCTTAAAGAAGGATTCAATTGTAGAAAACTGTAAAGAAGTATCTGAATATCTTTTAGAAGAATTAGATAAAGTAGTCAAAGACTATGATTGTGTAGTAGGTCATAGAGGTTTAGGATTAATGCAGGGAATTGTATTAAATGTCCCAGCTAAGAAATATGTCCAGGCATTACTTGATGAAGGTGTTATTGTAGTAACTGCTGGTGAAAAAGTAATTCGTTTATTACCACCTCTAGTGATCACAAAAGAACATGTTGATGAATTTATTACTAAACTTAGAAAAGTTTTAGGATAAAATATTAAGAAATCTCTCACTTATGAAGGAATAAATAAGTGGGAGGTTTTTTTATATGCGTAAATATCCTATATATCTTCAGGATGATGAAGTATCCTGTGGCGTTTATTGTATCAAGATGATTTTAAAATATTATGATATTGAAGAAGACACACTCAATATTAAAAGAAAAGCACGTATGGATCATACTGGAACGACTATTAAAGGTTTAGTAGAAACATTGAAATCCTATGCGATAGAAGCAAAAGCCTATCATGCTTCTTTAAAAGACATAGAAGAACATATCACCTTACCTTGTATCTTACATACAATAGAAGATGGTATAGGTCATTTTGTAGTACTCTATGAAATCAAGGGAGATACGTATATTATTGGTGATCCAGCCCATGGTATTGTGGTCTATGATCAAGAAGAATTGACATCAATTTATACAGAGAATGTTGTATCTATTACACATATTGGGCGCTATTTTGAATATGAGAATAAGACATTTAAACAGTTCTTAAAAGAAATCAAGAAACTCTATCATAAAGATATTAGAAAACTAGGAAGCTATACATTCTTTATCACATTATTCTCTTATGTGTTATCACTTATCTATGCATCACTCATTGATTATATGAAGGTTAAAACACCCATTGTGGTATTAATGATTGTATCAGGTGCATATTTTATTATCGGCTTAATAAAGATTGGAATAGAAAAGACAAAAGAGAAGAAAAGTATCCTTCTCACACGTGCTTTTGATAAAGAGTTTGTCTATACAAGTATTAGTCAAGTTATGGATCATAAAGGAGATACAGGAACACTCCATCCACAAATCATGGACTTATACCAGTTAAGTGAGTTTTGTATCGCCTATTTTAGTATCTTCTATGTAGATCTTGTTTCTATTGTATTAGAACTACTTGGTTTATTACTTATTTCTACGCAATTATCATTAGTACTTATTATTGTGTTAGTTATTTTAGGAATCTTTGTTTATTTTAAGAGTAAACATTTTATAGAACTCTATAAAGACTATATCGCTGCTCATATTGAATCAGAACATGCACTCATTGATTATTTAGATCAAAGAGAAATAGGAAAGAGATATTATGGAAAACATCAATGGCTTAAAAGATATGAACATTACTATGAGAATGAAGCCAATCATAAACAGGATCAGGAAGAATTCTCATTAACACTCTCTACTGGTATGCATATGATCCAAATACTTGGAGAAGCACTTATATTATTTGTAGGATTGTTCCTCTATCATAATAAGAGTATCAGCATGGGTGAATTGATTCTATTCTATATGGTTTATAATATGATTCTTATTCCCCTTATTCATCTCTGTACTACTTTAGTAGAATATTCTCAAAGTACAGTACTTTATGAGAAATATAAGGAACTTACAACACCATTCGTACAAGGTAAGTTATTGATAGAAGAACCAATTCATACTATTTATATGAATAATGTAAGTTATGCTTATGGCTTCCATGAACCTGTTTTAAATCATCTTGATTTAGAAATTAATCATTCATTCTTTATATTTGGAGATAATGGTTCAGGTAAATCTACATTAGCTTATTTACTAGAAGGTAATGATTCACATTATCGTGGTGAAATACTCGTGAATAATAAGCCTTTAAAAGACATCAATCAGGATTCTTTAAAGAAACATATCATTCTTGTAGAAGAACATGAATCATTTATACCTGGTTCTATCAAAGAAGTATTGAATTGTGAGGATGAAGAACGTATACTTCATGTATTACTTTCCTTAACAGGAGAAAGATTGATTGAACTAGGAGATTCACCTATCACTTCTCAGGGACTTCCTTTATCATTAGGAGAACAACAGATTCTTTCACTTGCCCGTGCATTGTTGTGTGATGGAGATATTTATATTCTTGATGAAGCCCTCAGTCATCTCTCTTTTGAACGTAAAGAAATCATCATTCAAACTTTGTTTGAAACATATCAAGAAAAGTTATTTGTGGTGATTTCACATGATAAAAAAATCATGAACATGGGATATGACTATGTTATAATGGAAAAAGGAAAAATCATCGAGAAAGGGTGATATTAATGAATATAGATTTTGTATTTGATAATGAAGTAGAGAACTTTGAAAATAATTATGAACAGGATTTTACAGCTATTATTGAACAGGCTTTAAAGACTTTAGGTATTGAAGATGATGTAGAAGTATCATGTGTTCTTGTAGATGATGAAAGAATACATGAAATTAATAGAGAATATCGTCATATTGATCGTTCCACTGATGTCATCAGTTTCGCAATGGAAGATAATGATCAATTTTATGTAGAAGGTATGCCTAGAACTTTAGGAGATATTTTTATTTCTGTAGATCATGCTAAGAAACAGGCAGAAGAATATGGTCATTCCTTGAGAAGAGAAATGTGTTTCTTGTTTACACATGGTATTCTACATTTATTAGGATATGATCATATGACAGATGAACAAGAAAAAGAAATGTTTGGCTTACAGGATCAAATCCTAGGTGCTTTAAGCATTGAAAGAGAGGGAGCCTAATGGATTATCAATATCTTGTAGATGAAGCTTTTAAGGCAAGAGAGAATGCATATACCCCTTATTCACATTTTAAAGTAGGCGCATGCTGTGAACTTAATGATGGCAAGCTGATTTATGGTGCCAATATTGAGAATGCAGCTTATGGCTCTACAATGTGTGCTGAGCGTAATGCAGTATTTCAGGCTTATTGCCAAGGCTACCGTAAAGAGGATATTAAAGCACTTGCGATTGTTGGAGATGGACCGACATTGATTTCACCTTGCGGTTCATGTCGACAGGTATTAAGTGAACTCTTGAAATCTGATACACCTATTGTATTAGGGGCAAGAGATCACTATGAAGTGACTAATATCTATGAATTATTACCTAGAAGTTTTAGTGAGGAGGATTTATGAGTTATAAATCAGGTTTCGTAAGTATTGTAGGACGTCCTAATGTAGGAAAATCTACTTTATTAAATCATATTTTAAAGACAAAATTAGTGATTACATCACCTACTGCCCAGACGACAAGAAATACAGTTCAGGGTGTTTATACAGATGATGAAGCACAGATTGTATTTGTAGATACACCAGGTATTCATAAGCCACAGGATGGCTTAGGATCATTTATGAATACAACAGCTTTAAATAGTATTGTAGGAACTGATGTGATTCTATTTATTGAACCTGCCAATGAACGTATTGGTAAGGGAGACCGCTTTATTGTAGAAAGGTTAAAGAAAGCAGAATGTCCTGTCTATCTTGTGTTAAATAAAGCAGATCTTCTTTCTAAAGATGAATTAATGGATAAACTGATTGAATGGAATCAGATGATGGACTTTAAGGAAATCATTCCAATTAGTGCACTTAATGGGGATAATGTGGATGAATTAATTAAGACTGTCAAACAGGATTTGCCAGAAGGACCAGCTATTTATCCAGAAGATACAATTACAGATCATCCAGAACAGTTCATTATGGCTGAATTTATTCGTGAAAAAATTCTTTATTTCACTCATGATGAAATTCCACATGATGTGGCGATAGAAATTGAACAGTGGATTGAAGATGAAAATGGAATAGATATCATGGCTGTGATTATTGTGAATAGAAAGAGTCAGAAGGGTATTATCATTGGTAAGCAGGGTACAATGATCAAGAAGATCAAAGACCAGGCAAGACGTGATATGAAACGTTTTGCGGGGGTTCCTGTTAAACTTTCACTCTTTGTAAGAGTAGAAAAAGACTGGCGTAATAAAGCACAGTATTTAAAGGAATTTGGTTATAACCAGGATGACTACTCATAATATTGAGAAAACAGAAGGGGTTGTACTTAAAATAACACCTTCAAAAGAATCTGATGCAATACTTTCTATTTATACACATGACTATGGTAGAATATCAGTCTATGGAAAAGGAATTAGAAAAATCAATTCTAAAAATGCGCGTGGTGTCACACCTTCCTCGTTAAGCTTATTTGAGCTAAATGTACGTAAAGGATTATCATCTCTTATACGTGCTTCAGGAATTAAGTATTATACACATATCCAGGATCATATAGAAACAGATATACTAGCACAATGCTTATTAGAATATTATTATCGCTATGTTCCTGAAAATAAACCTGATCTAGAGACTTATACATTTTTAGTAGATGCTTTAAAAGCTATAGATACAGGATACTCATATAAATTGATTTATGCATTGATTCTTGTCTTTATTATGAAAGATAACGGAATAGAGTTAGAAGTAGACGGATGTGTTCATTGTGGACATACATCAGTCACTTCTTTTTCACTTGTAGATGGTGGTTTTGTATGCCATAAGCATCAAACACCACAGGATGTAGAATTATCTATAGATGCACTGAAGGCAATACGTCATATATATAAGACACCCATAGCCCATATTGATGCATTATCTATAGATGAAGCAGTACTTAAAGAGATATTATTCATATTTGAACATTATATTGATGAATATTGTGGAATATATCTCAATGCGTTACGTTTTGTGAAGGAATGGATATGAGGGGAGGAATGATGTATGAAGCATGAAGAAACTTATACATCAACACTACATACACATGTTCACTTTTTCATTTATGAACCACAGGTGATCATTAGAGTCAAGGCTGTCTTATTTGTACAGCATGATCTTAATGAAAATGCATCTAACTATGATCATTTTGCGAATTTCATGTGTGATAAGGGATATGTAGTCGTAGTGAGTGATATGGTCGGACATGGTCATTCACTTATTGATTTTGAACAAGGTTATTTTGGGAAAACAGATGTCCTTGATTATTTGATGAAGGATATGCATCATCTGCAGAAGGTGATGATGGCACGTTATACAGATACACCTTATTATTATATAGGTACAGGACTAGGTGCACAGATGATTCGTGAATATGCAGCACGCTTTGGAGACTATTTCCAGGGAATGTTGTTGATGGGAGCAGTGTCCGGAGTCAGAGCGTACCGCTATAAGAATCTTTGTCTTAACTTCTTTAAACTGATGAAGGGTGAAAGATATCATCTCAATAAACTGGCATTAAGAAACAGAATGAAGTTATCACATCATTTCAATGGAGATCATCCGTTCTCTTATCTCACAGATAATGAACAACTAGTGAATAGATTTTCTAATGATACATTGACAAACTTCTCTTATACAGTTAAAGGCTATAGTGATATCTACAAAATTTCTAGACATGCTAACAGTGAAGAGACATATCAGAAAACACCAACATACTTATCTACATGGATTGCATCCGGTGCACTTGATCCTCTTACTCGTTTAGGTAAAGATGCCCAGCTCATCTATCGTAACTATAAAACACTAGGTATGGCGGATATCACATTAAAAATCTATGACAACAAACGTCATGCATTACTATTTGGTAAGGATCGTATCAATGTCTATACAGATATTCTTACCTGGCTAAACGCACGTACTTACATCTAACCTTTCTTTCAGAAAGGTTCTTTTTTATACCCTTATAATTGGTTGACAAATATACACTATAAGGGTATAAATAGTGGGACTATAAAGTTCATGGCTTAGGTTATTCCTAAGTCATTTCTTATCTCAAGGAGGAAAATATGGCTACAAAAGATATGGAAAAGCTAATTGCACATGCAAAAGGTGAAGGTTTTGTCTATCAAGGTTCAGAAATCTATGATGGACTCGCAAATACATGGGATTACGGACCAATGGGTGTTCAGTTAAAGAACAACATTAAAAACTTATGGTGGAAGAGATTCGTTCAGGAATGTCCTTACAACGTAGGTATTGATTCTGCAATCTTTATGAATCCAAGAGTTTGGCAGGCAAGTGGACATGTAGGTAACTTCAATGACCCACTTATTGACTGTAAACAGTGTAAATCAAGACATAGAGCGGATAAATTAATTGAAGCTTATGATCCTGAATTACATCCAGATGGATGGACTCCAGAAGAAATGATGACTTTTATTAGAGAACATAACATTGCATGTCCTGAATGTGGTGGACATGATTTCACAGATATCAGACAGTTCGAATTAATGTTTGAAACATCTATGGGTGTTGTAAAGGATGCAAAGAGTAAGATCTATTTGAGACCAGAAACTGCTCAGGGTATCTTTGTAAACTTCAAGAATGTTCAGAGAACATCACGTAAGAAATTACCATTTGGTATTGGACAGATTGGTAAATCATTCCGTAACGAAATCACTCCAGGTAACTTCATTTTCCGTACAAGAGAATTTGAACAGATGGAACTTGAATTCTTTACAAAACCAAATGAAGACTTAGAATGGTTTGAAAAATGGCGTCATGACTGTATGCAGTTCTTATATGATTTAGGTATCAATAAAGAAAACTTAAGATACAGAGACCATGACCAGAAAGAACTTTCTTTCTACTCTAAAGCAACAACAGATATCGAATACTTATACCCATTTGGATGGGGTGAATTATGGGGTATCGCAGATCGTACTGATTACGACTTAGGACGTCATCAGGAATATTCTAAGAAGAACTTAGAATACTTAGATCCAGACACTCATGAAAAGTATCTTCCATACGTTATTGAACCATCAGTAGGTGCAGACCGTTTATTCTTATCAGTTCTTGCAGATGCATTTGAAGAACAGGAACTTGAAAATGGTGATGTAAGAAAAGTTATGCATTTCCATCCTGCATTAGCTCCAGTAAAGGTTGCAGTATTACCACTTACTAAGAAGCAGTCTGATGAAGCAATGGAACTTTATAATGATTTAGTAAAAGATTTCTATTGTGAATATGATCAGGCAGGTCAGATTGGTAAGAGATATAGAAGACAGGATGCTATTGGTACACCATTATGTGTGACTGTAGACTTCGATACAGCTGAAGATCATAGCGTTACTGTAAGAGATCGTGACACTATGGAACAGATCAGATTACCAATTGATCAGTTAAAAGCTTATATTGCAGATAAAACACGTTTTAACTAAGAGGATGATTAGATGGCAAGATTATCACAGGAAAAGATTGATGAAATCAGACAAAGCGTAGATATCGTTGATGTGATGGGCCAATACCTTGAACTTCATAAAAAAGGCAAGAACTATATGGCTATCTGTCCTTTCCATGATGATAATCATCCATCTTTATCTATTTCACAATCAAGACAGATTTATAAATGTTTTGTATGCGGCAACGGAGGGAATGTTTTCACATTTATTCAGGAATATTTAAAGGTTCCTTTCGTAGAAGCCGTTATGAAAGTGGCAGAGTTTGGACATGTAGATATGTCCGGCTATTCACTAGAGAAGCGTGTTGTGAAAGTAGATGAGGCGCTTGCGCCTCTTTATGATATGCACGCTTTTGCCTTGAAGCTTTATATGTATTATCTCTATACACAATCAGGTAAACAGGCACTTGATTATTTACGTCATCGTGGTTTTGATGATGAACTCATTAAGATGTTTGGAATTGGGTATGCGCCAGATAAATCCATCTTACATGAACGTTTCCAGAAGGAAGGCTATACTGAAGTTGCTCAGGTGAAATCAGGATTAGTTTTAGAAAATGACCGTCATTATGATCGTTTTCATGATCGTGTGATGTTTCCTCTCCATGATGAATTTGGAAAGGTTGTAGGTTTTTCTGGAAGAATCTATAAAGCACAGGATAAGAATTCTAAATATATGAACTCACCAGAGTCTGATATATTTATTAAAGGTAAAACACTTTATAATTACCATCGTGCGAAAGAAGCAGTCCGTCAGGCAGGCTTTGTATATATTAATGAAGGGTTCATGGATGTAATTGCGATGCATCGTGCTCATCATGATAACTGTATTGCCTTGATGGGGACAGCTCTTACTAAAGATCATTTAAGAATGTTGAAGCGTATGACACGTACGATTCATTTATGCTTAGATGGTGATATGGCAGGGCAGGCTGCAGCTATGAAATCAAGTGATTTACTTACATCACAGGGCTTTGAAGTCAAGATTGTATTATTACCTGATGGAAGAGATCCAGATGAGATCTTATCAACAGAAGGTATAGAGGGTCTTGATGCTGTTTTAAAGGATACTTTAAGCCCTATTGATTTCATGATGGCCTTTGAATGTTCAAGACTTGATTTACGCAATTATGAAGATCGTAAAACCTTACTTATAAAGGCATGCGAGAAGATTGCAAAGATAGAAGATAGAATTGATCGTGGACACTATATTACGAAACTTTCATCATTGACTGATTTCCCTAAGGAAATCATTGAGGAACAACTTTTAAATAGTTCTGCAATTATTGAACATCATGAACAGTTTTCTCAAAATCGTATTGAAACAATTCAGGACCAGCGTCCTATTCTAGATAAATATACTTTGGCAGAAAAGAATTTATTATTCTATATGTTGAATGACCGTCAGGTCAGTGATATTTATGAAGCAAAAGCAGGCTTTATGCACAATGATACATATCGTGCACTTGCTGCTTATATTAGAGACTATTATCGTACGCATCAAACAATGGATATTGCGAACCTGATTGATAAGATTGGGAGTTCTCATTCAACCCTTGTGAATGCGTTGACAGATATTGCGGAGTGTTCACTTCCACTCCCTTATCAAAAAGAAGTGATTGATGATTATATTGCGAGAATTACAGAAAATACCAAGAATATTCGTGAACAGGAATTACAGGAACAGTTTAAGAATGTTCTTGCGCCTAGCGCAAAAGCTGAGATTCTCCAAAAGCTAATTGATTTAAAAAAGGAGTAGCTATGGCAAAAAAGGATAAAGCAGTACAGGGTATTACTCTTGAAGAACTTGAAAAAATGCTGATAAGTGCCGCTAAGGCTAAAGGCAACCGTTTAACTCAGGATGACTTAGATGCTTTCCAGTCTAGATATGATTTAGATGATGAAGCATATGAAAACCTTATTGATGCAATCAATGATAACCATATTGAAATTGAAGATGGTTTAGATGCATTAGAAATAGATGATAATGACTTCATGGCTGGAGGGGCAGATGATCTTGATGACCTTGAAGGCTTAGAAGTAGATACAGATGATGATGCAGGTGATGATGATATCGCTAATCTAGATTTCGGTAATGATCTAGATATGGATTTCGGTGATACAAATAAGATGTATAACCAGTCTGATGACGATGACGATATGAACCAGTTAGGTTCTAACGTTAAAATCAATGACCCTGTTAAGATGTACTTAAAGGAAATTGGTCGTGTAGACTTATTAACTCATGAACAGGAAATTGAACTCGCAAAACGTATTCTTGAAGGTGATGAACAGGCTAAGAAAGAACTTGCAGCTGCAAACTTAAGATTAGTTGTATCTATCGCTAAGAGATATGTAGGTCGTGGTATGTTATTCCTAGACTTAATTCAGGAAGGTAACATGGGTCTTATTAAGGCTGTAGAAAAGTTCGATTATACAAAAGGATTTAAGTTCTCTACATATGCAACATGGTGGATCAGACAGGCTATCACTCGTGCAATTGCCGATCAGGCACGTACTATCCGTATTCCAGTACATATGGTAGAAACTATCAACAAGTTAACTCGTATCCAGAGACAGCTTGTTCAGGAATTAGGTAGAGAACCAACAGCTGAAGAAATCGCAGAAAAGATGGATGGAATGACTCCTGCAAAGGTAAGAGAAATCCAAAAGATTTCTTTAGAACCAGTTTCTTTAGAAACACCTATCGGTGAAGAAGATGATTCTCATTTAGGTGACTTCATTGAAGATGAAGGTGCTATGAGCCCTGATGATTATGCATCTAACGAATTATTAAAAGATGAATTAAATGAAGTATTATTAGAACTTACAGATAGAGAAGAAAAAGTATTAAGACTTAGATTCGGTCTAGATGATGGACGTACAAGAACACTTGAAGAAGTAGGTAAAGAATTCAACGTAACTCGTGAACGTATCAGACAGATTGAAGCAAAAGCTTTAAGAAAATTAAAACATCCTTCACGCTCTAAACGTCTAAAGGACTTCTTAGATCACTAATGAAGCTTCATTCAAAACGTCTAAGCAAAGTTGCTTGGATGATTGAAGAACATAAACAAGGAACTATCCTGGCAGATATCGGCACTGATCATGCCTATCTGCCTTGTTTTTTACTTGATGAAAACATCATCACATCAGCTTATGCATGTGATGTAGCGGAAGGACCTCTCTCTAGTTCTAAAGAAACAATTCAGTCTTTACATCTTGAAGATCAAGTCATCCCACTACTTGGTAATGGATTAGACCCTATCATCGATAAGAAAGTAGATATGATCTCTGTTTGTGGTATGGGTGGCTTATTGATGAGTGAAATATTAGATGCTCATCTTGACTATGTAGAAGATAAAATACTCTTCCTACAGGCCAATACAGCCATTGATTTATTAAGAGAATACTTAATGAATCATAACCTACAGATTATTGATGAAGCATTAGTCAAAGATGCTCATCATATTTATGAAATCATGGTTGTGAAAAAAGGCCATCAGGAATTAGATGAAAAAGATATTCTCTTTGGACCAGTCCTTAGAAAACAGAAGAATCCTCTCTTTATTGAGAAGTGGGAAAGAGAACTAAAGATTCAAAGACGTATATTGGATTCATTAAATATTGAACATGAAAAATATGCAAAGGTATTACATTCTATTGCCTTAATTGAAGAAGTACTCTAGGTACTTCTTTTTTGTGTTATAATGATTGAAATGGAAGGTGATATTTATGAAAGCAGAACAGATTATTAAAATCATGGAATCTCATTATCCCTTAAGTTGTCAAGAGGACTGGGATCATTGTGGATTACAGGCAGGTAATATTTATACAGAAGTGAATAAAATAATGATTGGTTTAGATGCAGACTTACAAACATTGCAGGAAGCCATTGATGCAGGATGTCAGATGTTGATTACCCATCATCCATTCTTATTCAATACATTGACTTTAGATACAAAAACACCTGTAGGACGTTTTATTGAAAAAGCGATTAAACATAATATTGTTGTCTATAGTGCGCATACATCTTTAGATAAGATTTCTATGAATAGATGGTTAATGGAAGCATTAGGATGTTTAAATATTGAAGACGCCGATGAATCTAATATTACTAAGAAGGGTGTACTCCCAGATACAATGGGTATGTATGAATTCTTAGACTATGTAAAGAAAGCTTTTAATATTCCATCAGTCAATTATGCAGGTAAAGTGAAAGAAGTCTCTACAGTAGGAATCTGTGGTGGTTCTGGAGGAGATTTAATAGATGAAGTCGCTCCACAGGTAGATGCTTATGTCACAGGTGATTTGAAATATCATAGTGGTTTAAAAGCATCAGATTATAATATTCTTTTAGTAGATGTAGGACATCATGTAGAAGTCATTATGGTACATAAATTAAAAGAATTATTAGAAAAAGAAATAGATTGTGAAATCGTAGAAGCCACTTCTCCAGGTTATTTCAAGGGGTATTAGGATGATTCTGACTACAATAGCGTATTTAAAGAAAGATGGGAAAACATTACTTCTTCATCGTATAAAAAAGAAGAAAGATATCAATGAAGGTAAATGGATTGGTGTAGGTGGTAAATTAGAACCAGGGGAATCACCCGATGAATGTGTAAAAAGAGAAATACTAGAAGAAACAGGATATACAGTACATTCTATTCAATGTCATGGTTATGTTACATTCCCAGGTCTTTATTATGGTGAAGATGAAGGTATGTTTGTTTATTCTTGTCATGACTTTGAAGGGACATTAAAAGAATGTGATGAAGGTGTTCTGGAATGGGTGGATGATGATTTAATTCCTGATTATCCACAATGGGAAGCTGATTATCATTTCTTAAACTGGATGGAAGATGATCATTATCACCATGCTAAGGTTGTTTATAAGAATGATGAACTTATAGAATATAAAGAAGAAATATATTAAAAAGGAGCGCGGATTAGATTAATCCGTGCTCCTTCATATTTTTATAAATACCATCATTCGCAATATCATCGCATACTTCATCAGCAATAGCCTTTAAACCTTCTTTCGCATTACCGACTGCAACACCATGAGCTACAAATGTCAACATCTCTGCATCATTCATGCCATCACCATAAGCATATGTATCCTTTTGATCAATACCTAAATGGTTGATAAGTGCTTCAATGGCAGTATGCTTATTCACACCTGCTACAGATAATTCACCTGATGCATCACCAAATGCAGGAACAGTACATTCAATCACTTGGAATGCATCACTAAACTGCTTTCTAATCTCATCAAATGGAATAGATTCATGTTCTAAGAAACAAATCTTATTCACATCGTTTCTATACATATTCTCATTTTCAATCAGCGCAGTTATAAAATGACTTGGTTCCTCTTCCTTTTTTCTTCTTGCTTCAGGATCATTTTCTAGATCACCATAGATGATGCTTTCTAGTCTTTTAATGAGGTTCTTAGAGGCAAATAAACCACCATTAGATTCTAAATAATAGTCATAATGGTTTGTTTCAAAGAAGTCTACAACACGATGAACATCTTCATCACTGACCTTCTTATGATACAACATTTCATCACCCATCTGTACAAATCCGCCGCCAGCACCAATGATGCCATCAAATCCTACATCTAGAATATAGGGATAGATTTCTGCAAGAGAACGTCCTGTACAAAGGTAACATAAATTTCCTTTTTTACGCGTCTCGTGCACTGCCTGAATAGTTGATTCAGGAATACATTCCTTTACAGGTCTCACATCTACTAAGGTTCCATCTACATCAAAAAATATAATCTTCTTACTCATACATTCTCCTATAACATCTTTTCATAAGGTATTTCAGGTTTAATAAAACTATCTGGATTGTTTTCATCATACTGTTTCAAGAAATCAATAATCTGATTAGTCAATACAGTAGGTGTAGAAGCTCCAGAACTTACTCCTACATGTTTCTTTCCTTTAAGCCATGATAAATCTAACTCTTCAAGACTTCCAATCATCTTGGTATCTTTATGTGCTTTATCAGTGCTGATAGAAGCCAGCTTCTTTGTGTTATTAGAATGAGGATCACCTACAATAATGACTAGATCAATATCATCATCCATTTTCGCAATAGCTTCCTGTCTAATTTGTGTTGCGGAACATGTTTCCTTCATGATTTCTACATCATCTAAGACATCTTTCGCATACTCACATAAATCGTAGACATCATAAAGGGACATGGTTGTCTGGTTTGTCATCACATAATGTTTATCTTTATCGAGTGTCTCTAAATCCTTCTTAGATGTAATTAAATGAATATGTTCAGGATCAATCAATAATGCACCCTCAGCTTCAGGATGATTCTTTTTACCTATATATAAAACATCCTTACCATGCTTCAATTGTTCCTTAATAAGCGTATGTGTCTTAATAACATCTAAACATGTCGCATCCACTACATTGAGTCCTTTACTCTTTGCCTTTTCTATAACACAATCTCCTGCACCATGTGCTGTAATAATGACTGTACCTTCATTAATTTCATCAAGAAGTTCCATTCTAGTCTTACTTGCATCCTCAATTGTGATGGCACCACGCTTCTTTAATGCATCTACAATAAATTGATTATGGACAATCATACCAAGTACTGTAATAGGACCTGGCTGTTCTATTGTCTCTTTTACTATATTAATAGCACGTATAACACCCTTACAATATCCTCTAGGGACAATTCCTGTAACCTTCATATTCTTCACCTCAAAAACAATTCTAACATAAGTGAGATTAGATTTGTTTTTTTTTCAAATCATGGTATGATAATAGACGCTAAAGGAGGCGAATTATAATGGATTTATTTGACAAATTTCAATTTAATGATTATGTAAAAAAGACTTTAAACAACATACATTTCACATCACCAACACCTATCCAGGACAAGGTGATTCCCCTTGTTTATAAGAATAAAGATATTATTGGTATCTCACAGACAGGTACTGGTAAAACTCATTCATTCTTAATTCCTATTATTGATCGTATTGATACAAATGCAGATTATGTACAGGCAGTTATTACAACTCCTACAAGAGAACTTGCACATCAGATCTATGAAAACGCAAAGGAATTCAAGAAAGAAAACCCTGATTTAAGAATCTCACTAGTAATTGGTGGTTCTGATAAACAGAAGGCTATTAATAAGCTTTCTACACAGCCACATATCGTTATTGGTACACCAGGACGTATTAAAGATTTATCTTTAAATGAACAGGCTTTGATTATCACTACAGCAACTACATTTGTAGTGGATGAAGCAGATATGACTTTAGAATATGGTTATCTTGAAGATTTAGATGCAGTCTTATCTAAGATGAGAGAAGATTTAAAGATGCTTGTATTCTCAGCAACTATTCCTGAACATTTATGGCCATTCTTAAGAAAATATATGAATGCGCCAGAATTAGTACAGATTGATGCCCATAAGAAAACAACAGACAATACAAAACACTACTTAATTCATACAAAGCATCATGATCGTTATATAGTATTAAAGAATATCATGGATATCATTGATCCATATATCTGCTTAATCTTCTGTAATAAGAGAACAGAGGCCACTAAGCTATCTGATCAGTTAAGAAGTGATGGTTATCGTGTCGGTGAAATTCATGGTGACTTAGAACCACGTGAACGTAAACAGATGATGAGACGTATCAACAATAATGAATATCAGTACATTGTAGCTACAGATATTGCAGCTAGAGGTATTGATATTGATGGTGTATCTCATGTTATTAATATGGAATTCCCAACAGAAAGAGACTTCTATATTCATAGATCTGGTAGATGTGGTCGTGGTAAGTATAAGGGTGAATGTTATTCTATGTATGATTCATCTAATCAGCAGATGGTTGAATCACTTGAAAAGAAGGGTATTCACTTTGAAGTAAAAGAAATCCGTAACGGTGTATTAACGGATGCCAAGGCACGTAATAAGCGTAAGAATAGAAATGCGCCACAGTCTGAATTAGAAAAAGAAATTCAGCGCATTATTAAGAGACCTAAGAAGGTTAAACCTGGTTATAAGAAGAAGAGAAAAAGAGAAATTCAGGCTATTTACCAGAAAAAGAAAAGAGATATTATTCGTAAAGATATCCAGAAACAGAAAAAAGAACGTGCGAAACAGGCACAGAGAGAAAAACGTGAAAGGGAGAATATGCAGTGATTATAGGTTCACATGTCTCAATGGGTGGTAAGGAAATGCTTCTAGGAAGTGTAAAAGAAGCATTAAGTTATAACGCCAATACATTCATGTTTTATACAGGTGCGCCTCAAAATACGAGACGTAAACCTGTTTCTGAATTACGTGTAGAAGAAGCTAAAGAATTAATGAAAGAAAATGGATTAGACATGGACAAGGTTGTTGTTCATGCCCCTTATATCATTAATTTAGGAAATACAATCAAGCCTGAAACAAGAGAACTTGCTGTATCATTCTTACGTCAAGAAATTGAAAGATGTGATGAAATTGGTGCTACAAGACTTGTTCTTCATCCAGGTGCTCATGTTAAAGCAGGGGACGAAGCAGGATTAGATGCGATTGTATCTGGCTTAAATGAAGCAATGAAACCAGATCAGAAGGTACATATTGCCTTAGAAACAATGGCTGGTAAAGGCACTGAACTAGGTAGAACATTTGATCAGTTAGCTTATATTATTGATCATTGTGATTATCCTGAATTATTAGGTTTATGTTTAGATACTTGTCATTTAAATGATGCAGGTTATGATATTTCTGATTTTGATGCCATTCTTGATGAAGTCGATGAAAAGATTGGTTTAGATAAGGTATTAGTTGTTCATGTCAATGACTCTAAGAATCCACAAGGTTCTCATAAAGATAGACATGAGAATATTGGTTTTGGGACAATCGGTTTTGATACATTAGACTCTATTGTATCTAATGAACGCTTAAAAGATGTTCCTAAGATTCTAGAAACACCTTATATTGAAAAGAATGCACCTTATAAAGAAGAGATTGAAATGTTGAAAAAACATGAATTCAACCCAGGTTTAAAAGAAATGTTTGAATAAGCAGCCGTAATTGGTTGCTTATTTTTTATGTTCACTATTAGGGGAAAATCAATACATGATTTGGTCGAAAAGTGCGTAAATAGCCTATTTTTTTAGTTTTCGATTGAAATAATTTGGACGTAAAACTTTTCGATTGAATTTACGGTTGTTTTTGATGTGTATTGTTGAATAATTCAGCTATATTATTACCCTGTCATGTAACAAGCGAGTTATTAATTTTGATAAAAATCCAACAAAGAGGGTGTTTTAAAATTTACGATTGAAAATATCGCGGACGAAAAAGTTTTCGATTGAATCTTCGATTGTTTTTACGCGTATTTTTGCTTGAATAAGCTCTATGTATGTATCTAATGAGTGTTTGATATTGTAAAAAATACTGTTATATGCTTTGTAATTTTTGTTATGTTTTAAAGCATGAACGAAAATTGAATCGATTGAAATTACGTTCATTTTTAATTTTATTTATGAGAAATGGAATGTATTCTGAAATTGATATTCGTATAATTAAGTGTATTATTCGCTCGAAAATCATACAAAAAGGGTGTTTTTTTCTGATTTACGATTGAAATAATTTGGACGAAAAAGTTTTCGATTGAATTTACGCTCATTTTTAATTATACTTAAAGTAGTAGAATAGGAAAGGAGATAATAATATGCGTGAAACAAGAAATCTAGAGTTTAAAGAAACAATCACAAGTACTTTCTTGAAAACAGTCAGTGCTTTTTCTAACTATGATGGTGGAACAATCTTGTTTGGAATTGACGATGATGGCAATATTAAAGGGGTGTCAGATATAATCAAGGCGTGTTTAGATATTGAAAACAAAATTAATGATACTATTTCTCCACAACCAGATTATGTACTTGAACCAAATGAAGTAAACAAGACTATAAAACTTATTGTGAAAAGTGGATTACAGAAACCATACTTATATAAATCAAAAGCATATAAGCGTAATGATTCTGCGACTATAGAAGTAGATACATTAGAGTTTTCAAGGCTTGTATTAGAAGGTAAAAATATTAGCTTTGAGGAATTACCATGTAAAGACCAAAATCTTACTTTTCATTTTCTTGAAGAACAATTAGAAAAATCTATTCAAATCAATTCGTTTACTTTAGACACATTAAAAACTCTTAATCTCTATGATAATAATAATGGTTATAATAATGCAGCTGGTTTACTAGCAGATAATAATGATTTCCCTGGAGTTGATATTATAAAATTTGGAGAAAATATCAGTGTTATTCAGAAAAGAATTACATTTGATCATATGTCTATTCTAGAAGTCTATAAGAAAACACTTGAGGTATTTAGAGATTATTATAGATATGAAGTGATAGAAGGACCTGAAAGAAAGAATGTAGAAAAGATACCAGAAGCAGCTTTTAGAGAAGCTATTGCGAATGCTCTTATTCACAGGGTGTGGGATGTGAATTCTCATATTAGAATATCTATGTTTGATAATCATATCGATATAGTGTCTCCAGGTGGATTGCCTTCGGGGATTTCTGAAGAAGAGTATTTGAATGGTAAAATATCTGTTTTAAGAAACAGAAATCTTGCGAATGTATTCTATCGATTAGGCTTTGTAGAAATATTTGGAACAGGTATTACACGAATCAAACAATTATATGAAAGTAGTTTTGTCAAACCTCGTTTTGAAGTATCAGAAAATGCTATAAAGATTGAATTGCCTGTTTTTGAAGATATTTCTGATTTAACAGATGATGAGCATCTTATTTTAAAAGCATTAAGTAAAACAGTCCTAAAATCTATTAGTGAAATAGTACCAAGTACACCTTTTGGTAAATCAAAAGTATCTTCTCTATTAAAAATATTAGAGAAAAAGGGAGTTATACTGATTCAAGGAAAAGGTAGATCTACAAAATATATAATAAAATAGAAAATCTAACGTAAAAAAAGCGAGTTTATGAATTACTCGCTTTTTTCTTTAACCATCTTTAAGATTTCATCTTTCAGTGTCTGAACCATATCTTCCTGTTTAACACGTTTTACAATCTCTCCATGCTTAATAAGAAGACCTTCACCAACACCACCTGCAATACCAATATCTGCATGACGTGCTTCACCTGGACCATTTACTGCACAACCCATAATTGCGACTGTAATATCGAGATGAATATCTTTTAAGAAATCTTCCATCTCTTTAGCAATAGGAATCAAATCATACTGAATACGACCGCAAGTAGGACATGATACAAGAGTAGGGACACCCTTTAATAAACCTAATTCCTTTAATAGAATCTTAGCAACTTTAATTTCTTCTACAGGATCATCACTTAAAGACACTCTAATAGTATTTCCAATACCTTCATATAATAATGTACCAATACCTAAAGAAGACTTAATAGTGCCTCCTAAAACAGTCCCTGCTTCAGTAACACCTACATGTAAAGGGTAAGGGAATGTTTTAGATGCTAATTCATATGCTTTAATAGTCAACATTGTATTGGAAGACTTTAATGAAATAACGATATCATGGAAATCTAAATCTTCTAGAATCTTTACATGTTTCATTGCAGATTCAACCATACCTTCAGGTGTAGGTTCTCCATATTTTTCTAGAATCTCTTTTTCTAAAGAACCACCATTAACCCCAATTCTAATAGGGATATGTTTTTCTTTACATGCATCTACAACTGCTTTTACCTTTTCAGTAGAACCAATATTACCAGGATTAATACGTACTTTATCAATACCAGATTCTATGGCGATAAGAGCTAACCTATAATCAAAATGAATATCAGCCACTAAAGGAATATGAATTCCTTTTTTGATCTCTTTAATTGCATAAGCATCCTCTTTATCAAATACAGCTACTCTTACAAGCTCACATCCTGCTTGTTCCAATGTATTAATCTGTTTAATAGTTGCTTCTACATTTTTAGTCTTTGTATTACACATAGACTGAATCACTACATGATTATTACCACCGATAGTTAA
Organism: Catenibacterium sp. RTP21428st1_D7_RTP21428_210409; assembly: GCF_040227455.1. Lineage (NCBI taxonomy): Bacteria > Bacillati > Bacillota > Erysipelotrichia > Erysipelotrichales > Coprobacillaceae > Catenibacterium > Catenibacterium sp. RTP21428st1_D7_RTP21428_210409. Next base: position 23,943 of record NZ_JBEHVX010000013.1, read on the forward strand.
ATTGCCTACCTGTACACTTCTTGTTTCTTCTCTTAACATATTTCTATACCTCGCACTTATATTTTAAGAAACTTGCACCCTAAATGCAAGGCATAAGAAAACATCCAGCAAATTGCTGGATGTTTATGTTTCATATAGAAAACTCTATCAATTATCCGATTGAGTTAATTTTCTTCTGAAGTCTTGCTTTCTGTCTGCTAGCATAGTTCTTGTGATGGATATGCTTAGTTACAGATGCATCTAACTGTCTTGTGCAATCGCTAAATTCCTTAGCAGCAACTTCTTTGTCACCAGCTTCTACAGCGTTTAATACTTTCTTGATTGAAGTCTTTAAAGCGCTCTTTACTGCGTTGTTTGCTAATCTTTTTTCATTATCGTTTTTATAACGTTTAATCTGCTGTTTCATGTTTGCCATAATAATCTCACCTCGTTCTATAGTTTGCTGAACTATAATACCAAAAATGCTAGATGATTGCAATAGTTTTTTTGGTTTTTCCTGTGTGGTAGCACTTATAAAATGAGTATGTTATAATAAAAAAGTAATTACAGGAGGAATTTTATGAGTAAAAAAATAGTTTTTATGGGAACTGCATCTTTTTCATTAAAAGTACTGCAGATATTACTAGAAAATAAATATGATGTTGTGGGTGTTGTCACTCAGCCAGATCGTTATGTAGGAAGAAAGAAAGTACTCACTATGAGTGATGTGAAGCAGGAAGCATTAAAACATGATATTCCTGTATTACAGCCAGAACGTATTAGAAATGATTATCAGGCTGTTTTAGATTTAAAGCCTGATTTAATTATTACTGCAGCTTATGGACAGATTGTCCCAACTGCTGTATTAGAAGCACCACGTTTAGGTTGTGTGAATGTACATGCGTCTTTATTACCACTTTATCGTGGTGGAGCACCAGTGCATCGTGCTATTATTGATGGTCGCAAAGAAACAGGTGTGACTATTATGTATATGGCAGAAAAGATGGATGCAGGTGATATTATCTCTCAAAAATCCACACCAATTACAGATGATGATAACTTAGAAATTGTATATGATCGTTTAACTGATATTGGTGCTGAATTATTAAAGGATACATTACCATCTATCTTTGATGAAACAAATGATAGAATTCCACAGAATCCTGATGAAGTTGTTTATGCACCTATTATTAAGAGAGAAGATGAGAGACTTGATTGGAATAAGACAGCAAGAGAAATCTTTAATCATGTAAGAGGCTTATATCCTCATCCAGGTACATTTACAACTTATAATGGACAGGTTGTAAAAATCTATAAGGGTGAAATTCATAACTGCCCTAATGCCAAGGAACATCATAAAGATGAAAAGAATGGTACTATCGTTAAGATCTTTAAGGATGCGATCGGTGTAAAGGTAGAAGATGGTGTATTTATTATTACAGAGATACAGCTTTCTGGTAAGAAACGCATGTCTGTAAAGGATTATTTAAATGGTAAGAATATATTCGAGGTAGGAACTCAGTTTGAGTAGGTGACATTTATGAGAATGGTAGATCTTATTGAAAAGAAAAAAGATAATGTAGTATTAACTGATGAAGAAATTCATGAATTAATCCAGGGATATACAAAAGATGATATTCCTGATTATCAGATGAGTGCTTTCTTGATGGCTGTTGTCTTTAATGGATTAACAGATCACGAAACAGCCCAGCTGACTTTAGAAATGATGCATAGTGGTGATGTAATTGATTTAAGTGGTATTCACGGTATTAAAGTAGATAAGCATTCTACTGGTGGTGTTGGTGATAAGACATCTTTAGTATTAGGTCCAATGGTCGCTGCATGTGGTGTACCAGTCGCTAAGATGAGTGGTAGGGGACTTGGACATACAGGTGGGACTCTAGATAAGATGGAGTCTATTCCAGGACTTAATATTTATGTCAATGAAGAAGATTTTATTAAACAGGTGAATGATATTCATTTAGCTATTATTGGTCAGACAGCGTCTCTTGATCCTGCTGATAAGAAGATGTATGCATTAAGAGATGTCACTGGAACTGTTCAATCAATTCCTTTGATCGCTTCTTCTATTATGAGTAAGAAGTTAGCTGCAGGCAGTGATGCAATTTTACTTGATGTCAAATATGGTGATGGTGCTTTTATGAAGAACTTGGAGGATGCGAAGAAGCTTGCTCGTACAATGATCACAATTGGTCAGCATCTTCATAAGGATACAAGAGCCACTATTTCTAATATGTCTCAGCCTTTGGGCTATGCAATTGGTAATTCATTAGAAGTAAAAGAAGCAATTGCGACACTTAATGGCAATGGTCCTGAGGATTTATTAGAATTATGTTTAACTGCAGGAAGTACAATGTTGATGATGGCTCAAAAGGCAGAAACAGTGACTGAAGCTAGAAAGATGCTAGAAGAAGCCATTTCTTCTAAGAAAGCATTACATGCTTTAGAAGCAATGGTAAAAGCACAGGGTGGAGACAGCGATTATATTCTTTATCCTGAAAAGTTTACAATGGCTGAACATATATTTGATGTTTATGCACCTGAAACAGGATATATTGAAGATCTAGAGGCATTAACTCTTGGATTAGTATCAATGCGTCTAGGTGGAGGAAGAGAAACAGTCACAGATGAAATTGATCATAGCGTTGGTTTAATTTTACATAAGAAGATTGGTGATTATGTAGAACAGGGAGAACCATTAGTGACTGTTCATGATAATGGTAAATGGACACAAGAAAGAAAAGAAGAATTATTAAGTGCATTCCATTTTAGTAAAGAAAAGGTTGAAAAACCTATATTGATTGATGAGATTATGGAGTAGTATATGAGTAAATTTTTATTTTTTGATATTGATGGTACATTAGTAGGAAAATCAAGACATATAACAGAAAAAACTAAAGAAGCGATTCAAGCAGCAAAGAATGCAGGAAATAAAGTATTCTTATGTACAGGTAGAGCGCCTACTTCTATTGTAGGTGATGTCAAAGCATTACCTATTGATGGTATTGTGGCAAGTGCAGGAGGATTTGTCCAGGTAGATGGAAAGTACATCTTTAAGAACTACATGGATCAATATACTCTTTCAGAAATGATGACACTCTTTGTGAATCATGGTATCTTATTCTGTCTAGAAACTGAACATGCTATTTATCAGACACCAGGTGTGAATGAATTCTTTGACAAGAGACACAATAAGGAATTTGGGGATAATGTAGAATTACAGAGATTCTTTGAATTAAAACGTCAGGAAGAAAACCGCATTCCTGTCTCTCAATTTGATTTCGAAAAGACAGGTGTCACTAAGATTGGTTTTATTGCTCCTGATCCGATCGCTTTTTATGATTGTGTAAAGTATATTGCACCAATGTTTAATATTGTGACATTCTCTAAATATGAAGATGATTTCATTAATGGTGAAATCATCTTAAAGAACTGTACAAAAGCAGATGGTGTGAGACGTGTTGTAGATTATTATCATGGAGATATGAAGGATACAATCGGTTTTGGAGATTCTATGAATGATTTCCAAATGATTGATGCATGTGAAATTGGTGTCGTTGCAGAGAATGCGCCTGATAAATTAAAAGCTATTGGAACATGCTTCTTCAAGGACCCAGATGCTGATGGTTTAGCAGATGCAATTTATGAATTAAAATTAGATCAGTAGGAGAAAATTATATGAAGTATGAAATTAAAGGAAAACCACTTCCTGTCGCAATACTTCATCTAGATCAAGGTGAATCTATTTTGACAGATAGTGGCGCAATGGTATGGATGAAACCAGCTTTAACTATGGATACTGTATCAGGTGGTATGAAATCTCTATTTGGCCGTGCTTTTTCAGGAGAAACACTTTTCTTGAATAAATATACAGCGACACAGCCTAGTATGATTGCCTTAGGATCTTCTTTTCCTGGTGACATACTTGTGTATGATGTGAGCCAGGGAGATATTATTGTTCAGAAGTCTTCTTATCTTGCAAGTGAAGAAACAGTAAAAAGAGAAATCTCTTTTTCTAAAAAAGGTACAATAGGATTTTTTGGTGGAGAAGGGTTCATCATGAATAGATATTTTGGCTCAGGTTTACTATTTATTGAGATAGATGGTACAGCTATAGAATATGACTTAAATCCTGGTGAAGAGATGGTTGTGAATACAGGTAACCTTGTGGCAATGAGTTCATCTTGTCATATTGATGTTGTTTCTGTAAAAGGTATAAAGAATAAGTTCCTAGGAGGAGAAGGATTCTTTAACACAGTAGTTAAGGGACCAGGTCATGTCATTGTACAGACAATGCCTATTTCTACATTGGCTGAAAGCTTATCTGGTTTTATGCCTCAAAATGACTAAAAAGGATGTCAGTGACATCCTTTTTTAATTATGATTCCAATTTGTTTGTTCGTCTTTATCAGTGATTTCTCTTATCACATGGCATGGATTACCTACGGCTACACTGTTGCTAGGAATATCCTTGACAACAACACTGCCTCCACCAATAACAACGTTATCACCAATAGTGACTCCAGGCATCACATGAACACCTGCACCTATCCAAACATTGTTTCCTATCGTAATAGGATAAGCAAATTCAAGTCCTTGATTTCTACGTTTTGTATCAATTGGATGTCCTGCAGTATAAAAACCACAATTAGGCGCAATAAAGACATTGTCTCCAAAAGTTACTGGAGCACAGTCGATAATGACAGTATTATGATTCGCAAAGAAGTTCTTTCCTACCTTGATGTTATAACCATAATCACACCAGAAAGATGCTAGAATCGATGCGGTATCATCTACTTGTCCAAGTAGTTCCTTTAATAGTTTCTTTTGATTCTCTACATCAGAAGGCATCATCTGATTAAATTTGAAACATAAGTCTTTTGCGATTGTTCTTTCTTTAAGTAGATCTTCATCATTGTTGGCGTCATACAACATTTCTTTCAACATTTTCTCTTTTTCAGTCATAATCTTTCTCCTTGCCTATATCATAATAATATAGTTAATATATCAATTAAACGTTTTTATTAGAAAAAACTGTTTAAATAGAGGGGCTGTGATATAATAGATAGGAATTAAAACAAGTTTATAAAGAAGGAGCTCACCATGAAAAAATTCATTATTGATCCAATGGACTTATCTGTTGAAGAAATTGATGATTTAATCGCACTCGCAAACGATATCATCAAAGACCGTACACGTTATCAGGATGTATGTGCACATAAGATTCTTGCAACATTATTCTTCGAACCTAGTACACGTACAAGACTATCTTTTGAAAGTGCTATGTTATCACTTGGCGGAAAGGTATTAGGATTCCCAACTGCAAACGTATCTAGTGCTTCTAAGGGAGAAACAGTATCAGATACAATTCGTGTAGTTAGCGGCTATTGTGATATTATCGCAATGCGTCATCCAAAGGAAGGTGCTCCAGTTGTGGCTTCATCAACATGCACTGTACCTTTAATTAATGCAGGTGATGGAGGACATAATCACCCTACTCAGACATTAACTGACTTATTAACTATTCAGAGAGAAAAAGGCACTTTAAAGAACCTTACAGTAGGTTTCTGTGGTGACTTGAAGTTTGGACGTACAGTTCATTCATTATTAAAAGCAATGTCACGTTATGAAGGCACTAAGTTTGTATTCATCTCTCCAGATGAATTAAAGCTTCCTGAATACTTAAAAGAAGACATTCTTGATCCAATGGGTATTGAATATAAAGAAGTACGTAGCATGGAAGAAGTCATGCCAGAATTAGATATTCTTTATATGACAAGAGTACAGCAGGAACGTTTCTTCAATGAACAGGATTATATTCGTTTAAGAGATACTTATATCTTAGATGAAGAAAAATTACAGGCTGCAAAGAAAGATATGATTATTATGCATCCACTTCCACGTGTCAATGAAATCAAGACTGAAGTCGATGCAGATCCAAGAGCTGCTTATTTCAGACAGGCTCATAATGGACGTTTTATCCGTATGGCATTGATCTTAAGCTTATTAGGATTACAGAATGAGGTGGAAAGATTATGAGAATAGACAGTATTAAAAATGGTATTGTGATTGACCATATTGCAGCTGGTAAAGCAAAAGAAGTATATGATGCTCTTGATCTAGGTAAGTTAGATTGTCAGGTTGCAATCATCATGAATTGCCGTTCTAATAAGATGGGTAAGAAAGATATCATCAAGATTGATAACGATTTTGATGTTGATTTAGATGTATTAGGTTATATTGATCCTAATATTACTGTTTCTATTATTAAGAATGGTGAAACAGTAGAAAAGAAGAAATTACAGCTTCCTGAAAAAATCATTAATGTGGCTAAATGTAAGAACCCAAGATGTATTACATCTGTAGAAAGAGATTTAGATCAGGTGTTCTATCTTGCAAATAGAGAGAAACGTATCTATAGATGTTATTATTGTGAATCTAAGGCTGAGAAGAAGGAATAAGTCCTTCTTTTTTTATAATTTAATATTTAATAGCATACTATTGACATTGAATTGAAAGTGTACTATCATTCTAATGCGCAGAAGGAGGTAAACTGATGAGAGAAAGTGAAGCAGTAAGCTATATTAAGCATATTAATGACTGTTTAAAGAAGCGTGCGAATAATTCTTTAAGAAAAGAAGGATTAACTTTAGTGCAGTCCCATGTTTTATTGAAATTACAGGACGCACCTGATCAGAGAATGACCTTTAAGGAGATTGAGAAAGACTTACATGTAGCTCAATCAACAACTGCGGGACTTCTTAGAAGACTTCAAGAAAAGAATCTGATTGATTGTTGTGATGATCCGAAGGATAAGCGAATTAAAGTTGCCTGTTTATCACAAAAAGGTGAAAGCCATTGTGCGCAGGTAAGACATAATATAGCGCAGGCAAATCGTTTGATGGTGAGTGGGTTAACACAGGAAGAAATTGATACTTTAGCTGATCTTCTTAGTAAAGTCTATTCAAATCTAGAAAATGAATGAAAGGGGAAAAAATATGAATATTATTCGTGTGCTTAAGAAAAGTATTCGTGAATACAAGAGAGATTCAATTTTGACACCTGTTCTTGTGGCTTTTGAAGCATTAGTAGAATGTATTATTCCATTAATGGTCGCAAATCTAGTCAATAGAATGCAGAATGGTTGTGATCTCTCTGTTATTGTGAAATATGGTGTGATACTTATTATCATGGCCTGTTTCTCACTCCTATTTGGGGCTCTTGCAGGTATTACTGCAGCCAATGCTTCAGCTGGTTTTGGTAAGAACTTACGTAAAGACTTGTTTGTTGCAGTTCAGAACTTCTCATTTGAAAACATTGACCGTTTTAGTGCATCTTCACTTGTAACTCGTATGACAACTGATGTCACTAACGTTCAGATGGCTTATATGATGATTATTCGTACAGTTGTACGTGCTCCACTTATGTTGATCTTCTCATTGGTCATGGGATTTATTATGGGTGGTCGACTTGCGTTAATCTTCTTATTTACTATTCCAGTACTTGGTATTGGTTTAGGACTTGTTATTAAGAAGACAATGCCTTTATTTAGAAAAGTATTTAAGAAATACGATAACTTAAATAATTCAGTACAGGAAAATATCAACGGTATTAGAGTTGTAAAATCATTTGTACGTGAGGACTTTGAAAATAAGAAATTCAATGAAGCTGCAGAAGATGTTTGTGGTGATTTCACAAGAGCTGAAAAGATTCTTGCATTAAATAACCCAATGATGCAGTTCTGTCTTTATGTTGTAATGATCTTCGTACTTACTTTTGGTTCTTATTTAGTTGTTAATTTTGGTGGAGCTATTATTCAGGTTGGACAGTTGTCTTCATTACTTACTTATAGTTTCCAAATTCTTATGAGCTTGATGATGTTATCAATGATCTTTGTAATGGTGACTATCTCTATTGAATCATGTGAACGTATTGTTGCTGTATTAGAAGAAAAACGTACTATTTCTAATCCAGAAAATCCTATTTATGAAGTAAATGATGGTTCTATTGATTTTGATAATGTATCATTTAAATATTCTAAGCGTGCTGATTGCTATGCTCTTGAAAATATTAATCTACATATTAAATCAGGACAGACTATTGGTATTTTAGGAGGAACAGGTTCTTCTAAAACATCACTTGTAAATCTTATTTCACGTTTATATGATGTCACTGAAGGTGAAGTAAAAGTGGCTGGTGTAGATGTAAGAGATTATGACTTAGTCACTTTAAGAGATGCAGTCTCTGTTGTATTACAGAAGAATGTCCTATTCTCAGGCTCTATTAAAGAAAACTTACGCTGGGGTAATAAAGAAGCCACAGATGAAGAAATAGAAGAAGCATGTCATCTTGCATGTGCTGATGAATTTATTGAACAGTTCCCAGATAAATATGATACACATATTGAACAGGGTGGTACTAACGTTTCTGGTGGTCAGAAACAGAGATTATGTATTGCACGTGCATTACTTAAGAAACCAAAAATCTTAATTCTTGATGACTCTACAAGTGCTGTAGATACTAAAACAGATGCTATTATTAGAGCAGGATTTAAGAAGTTTATTCCTGAAACTACGAAAATCATCATTGCACAAAGAGTTTCAAGTGTACAGGATGCAGATCAGATTATTATCATGAATAATGGTTCTGTTGAAGCAATCGGTACTCATGATGAACTTCTTGCATCAAATCCAATTTATCAGGAAGTATACTATTCACAAAACAAGGGAGGTGAACAGGATGAAAAATAATCGTGGTAATAAGAAGAACACATTTACACGTCTCATTAAAACACTCTTTGAATTCTATCCTGTTCTTCTACCTGTTATTATTGTATTAATTCTATTTAATTCTGTTGTCAGCTCTATTCCATCTGTTTTTATGCAGAATATCATTGCTGTTATTGAAAAATACTGGCGTACAAAAGACTGGCTACATGCTAAGCCTGAAGTATTATCATTTGTAACTGTATTACTTATTCTTTACATTCTTTCATTAATTGCTTCATTTACATACAACCGTTTAATGGCTGTAGTTACTCAGGGTTCATTAATGAAATTCAGAGAAAAGATGTTTGCAAGAATGGAAAGTCTTCCAATCCGTTATTTTGATACAAATGCACATGGTGATATCATGTCTATTTATACAAATGATACAGATACATTAAGACAGCTTATTTCTCAGTCATTACCTGCATTGATGCAGACTTCTATTGTACTTCTAACAGTATTTTGTATCATGATCTACTATAGCTTCTGGTTAACAGGGGTTGTATTAATTGGCTGTGTTATCATGTTCTTTATTACTAAGAATTTTGGTTCTAAGAGTTCAAGATTCTTTATTAAACAGCAGCAGACTCTTGGTGCAACTGAAGGTTATATCGAAGAGATGATGAATGGGCAGAAGGTTATCAAAGTATTTAACCATGAAGAAGATGCAATCGCAGGGTTTGATAAGGTCAACAATGCCTGGTTTGAAGCATCTAGAAAAGCCAATACATTTGCGAATATCTTGATGCCTGTTCTTCATAACATGGGTAATATTCTTTATGTATTAATTGCCTTAACGGGAGGTGTTCTTCTTTATCTAAAGACACCAAATGTATCTTTATCTGGTATGGCACTTAATATTTCTATCGTTGTTCCATTCTTAAATATGACTAAGCAGTTCACTGGTCAGATTGGTCAGATTTCTCAGCAGATCAACTCTGTTGTTATGGGTCTAGCAGGGGCTAGTCGTATCTTTGGATTATTAGATGAAGAACCTGAATTTGATGAAGGCTATGTTACTTTAGTGAATGCTAAAGAAGAAAATGGTGAATTAGTAGAAACAACTGAACGTACTGAAATGTGGGCATGGAAACATCCACATGAAGATGGTACTGTGACTTATACAAGACTTGAAGGCGATGTAGAAATGCATGATGTAGATTTCGCTTATAATCCTAATAAGATGATTCTTCATAACATTACATTATATGCAAAGCCTGGTCAGAAAGTAGCCTTTGTAGGGGCTACTGGTGCTGGTAAGACAACTATTATTAACTTAATTAATAGATTCTATGATATTGAAGACGGTAAGATCAGATACGATGGTATCAACATCAATAAGATTAAAAAGCCTGATTTAAGAAGATCACTTGGTATTATCTTACAGGATACAAACCTCTTTACTGGTACAGTTATGGATAATATCCGTTATGGTTATCTAGAAGCAACTGATGAACAATGTATTGAAGCTGCAAAGCTTGCGGGTGCTGATGATTTCATTACTCGTTTACCAGATGGTTATAACACAATGTTGACTGGTAATGGGGCAAGTTTATCACAAGGTCAGAGACAGCTTATTGCGATTGCAAGAGCTGCTGTGGCAGATCCACCTGTTATGATCATGGATGAAGCAACATCATCTATTGATACACGTACAGAAGCGATTGTACAAAAAGGTATGGATGCTTTAATGAAGGGACGTACTGTATTTGTTATTGCACATAGATTGTCTACTGTACAGAATTCTGATGTAATCATGGTATTAGATCATGGTCATATTATTGAACGTGGTTCTCATGATGACTTAATTAAACAGAAGGGTCAGTATTATCAGTTATATACTGGAGCATTTGAATTAGAATAAAATGAGCATGCCTAGATGGCATGCTTTTTTGAGTGCAATCACACTATTGTACAGTCTCATTTGGAGTAGTTATCTTAAGTTTTTCTAATCATTATAATAAGGCGTATTCCTTGTGTAAGAACTGTTTTGATATTACAATGATTGCGGCAACTATTATTCTCTGTTTAGTAACACGTTCACCGCTCTATGGCATATGTGTAGGACGTATTATTAAATGGTTTGAAATAAAATAAGTAAGTTTGATAAGGAGTTAGTAATGCATGATATTTGGAATCCCTGGCATGGATGTGTAAAGTATTCAGAAGGGTGTATGAATTGTTATATGTATGTTTTAGATAAGATGAGAAATCAAGATGGTTCACATATATATAAGACCAATGATTTTGCATATCCACTCTCTAGAAATAGAGATGGTACATATAAGATACAAAGTGGAGAAAAGATAAGAGTTTGTATGACAAGTGATTTCTGTTTAGAAGAAGCAGATATATGGAGAGATGATGTCTGGTCAATGATCAGAAGAAGGCAGGATGTTATTTTCTATATACTTACTAAAAGAGCAGAAAGACTTAAAGAATGCTTGCCGGATAACTGGGGTGATGGATATGAGAATGTAATACTTAATGTTACATGTGAGAATCAAAAACGTGCTGATGAACGTATACCACTTCTTTTAGATATTCCTGCCAAACATAGAGGAGTGATGTTAGCACCTCTTATTGGTCCTATTGATTTAGAAAAGTATTTAGATGGACGCATAGAAGAAGTGACATGTGGTGGAGAGAATTATGGTGGTACAAGAGCATGTGACTTCGATTGGATTAAATCTTTACATAATCAATGTGTGAATAAGAACACTACATTCACTTTTATAGAAACAGGATCTCATTTTGTGAAGGATGGTATTCATTATCGAGTAAAAGGGAAAGTGGCTCAGACAAGAATAGCTTATCGTTCTAAAATGAATTATCAAGGAAAGAAACCAGTATATCATCTTTATGATTTCTTTGATAATGAATTAAGAGAGGATCAGTTATATAAAAGAGAATTCAGTGAACATTGTATAGAATGTGCATCAAAACCTATATGTAATGGATGTGCAAGAAGATTTGGCTGTAAACAATGTCTTTGATAATGAGAAAAAAGAAGTTTCAAATAGTATAAGTTAGTAGAAGACTATAAGAGTAATTCTTATAGTTTTTTAGATACGTTTAAAGGAGATTGATTATGGAAAATAATAAACCAAGACTATCTCTAGATGAACAGATTCAACATTTGAAAGACAAGGGAATACTTTTCAATATCATGGATGAGGATTCTGCTAAACAGTATCTCAAATACAACAATAATTATTATAAGTTGACTTCTTTCAGAAAAAATTATGATAAGCATCCAGGTGGAGAAAATAAGGGTAAATATATTAGGTTGGAGTTTGCCTATCTAGTTGATATGTCGATCATTGATATGCGTCTTCGCTATAGAGTAGTAGAAATGGCTTTGGATATTGAACATCATACTAAACTACAATTATTAAGAAAAATAGATGAGTATGATGAAGATGGTTATCAAATCGTCAAAGATTATATTGATTTATTGGATGAAAAATACAGAAATTATTTATTTAATGAATTGAACAGAAATAGAGGAAATGCATATTGCGGAGATATGATTGAGAAATATGATGGGAATTATCCGGTATGGGTATTTCTTGAAATAATACCATTCGGGAGGATTAAAATGGTACCCATAAGGAGGACAACAACCTGACAGTTGTGATACCCACCTTGTGGGTATCTTTTTTTCATTTCGT
>NZ_JBEHVX010000014.1:0-36338 GCF_040227455.1 Catenibacterium sp. RTP21428st1_D7_RTP21428_210409
CTCATGTTCAAGAGAGATAATGAAGCAGAAGGAACTTTTGGTGATCTTAAGGAGAATATGGGTTATGACAGACTCTACAGAAGAGGACATGACAATGTTCAGATGGAGATCTGCCTTGTCGCAATGGGGCATAATATCAGGAAATACCAGAAACTGAAGAAGAAAATCAAGGAAACAGAAGAAAAACAGATGAAACAGGTCGGGGAGATGCTCAGATTATTTATCTGCTGATAAAATTTTTTTAAGAAATGAGCAGGTTCTTTTTAAGTGCGTCTGAAATATGAAAAGGTTATTCACCATGCAATAGTGAATAACCTTTTTGGGTTTGGATATACGAAAAAGAGCTGTAACGCTCAAGGTAGTAGTAAATACTACCTATTCGTTACAGCCCCTTTTTACTTGCATGCATAGTTATCAATTCTTTTAATCTTTTGTGAGAATAATTCTATTTCATGATTATCGAAATTCTCAAAGATATTCACATGATGTTCTTTAGGAATAATAGGTCTATTCTTATTCATCACTGCAAGAACCATCTTTTCCTGAATATTTAAATCAGGATAATAAATAGCCCCACCTAGTCCTGCCATTGTTGTTACATTCTTTAAAATAGAATAATCAAATTCTTTTGTAATATAGCTCATGAATTCAGTATGGAATAAAGCTGTAATATAAATAGAATAATGCTTTTTAATCAGTAGTCCCTGATTCTTTTTAATAAAATCCACCATTTTTGGATCAAGTGCACCATAATAAACAGGAACGCCTAATACAATCGTATCTGTCTTTTCTAAGACAGCCATATCTAATTCATCCAGCTTCATTAATGTACATGTATGATCAAGATATGTATTAATGACACGTGCTATTTTGGCTGTTGCGCCATGTTTTGATGTATAGAGTATTGTAATCATCATCACCACTCCCCTTTACATAATTCTAAACTAAAAAAAACAAATAAAAAAGTGCCGAAGCACTTTTTTATTATTATTTATTTACTGCATCTTTAAGTGTAGAACTTGCTTTAAAAGCTGGTACCTTGCTTGCAGCGATTTCGATTGTTTCACGAGTTCTAGGATTAATACCAGTTCTCGCTTTTCTTTCTCTGACTTCAAAAGTTCCAAGACCTTTTAAAGCAACCTTATCACCTTCAACAAGTGCTTCTGATACTGCATTCACTAACGCATTGATTGCACGTTCTGCATCTGCTTTAGTTAATGAAGCGCCTTCTGCAACCTTTTCTACTAATTCATTTTTCTTCATGAATAGATACTTCCTTTCTTTTTGACTTGTTCCATTATACCATCTTCAAACGGTCACGTATACACTTATAACAAATATTGATTATAGAGTAAACCATAACGCAAATAGACAATATTAAAGAATGAAACTGTATCAATAAAGCCAGAAATAGAAGACTGTGTATAATCACTTTCTTCACCATTAAGATGATAGTAGTAATCTACTTCAGGATTTGTATAATCCTCATTCATAGTCACAATCAAAATACGTGCCTTCTGTTTCTTAATACGTGTAATAAGTGAATCAATCAATTCTTTTCTAGCACGTACTGTTACAATAATAACCAAATCATTTTCTTCAATGAGATCAAGTCTCTGTACTTCATCTCCTCTATTCGCAAAAGCATAGAGGAATTTTTCAAGTTTCAACATCTTTAACTGGAAATCCTGACAGGCAATACGTGAGAACTGATAACCAATCATAAATACCTGAGGAGCATCATGAATAAGTTCACAAATATGATCAATATCTTTAATATCTAATTGTGCCTGTCCTAATTCTAATGATTTCTTTGTATCATCATATACCTTATTGACAAGATATTGAGGATCCTTCTTAATCTTAAAATCATCATCCATGGAGAAATGAATTTCATCATGGGCAATCTCTAACGCAATTGCCATTTCTTTCTTAAATGTCGCAAAGTTACGACAATTTAAGTCTTTACAAAATCTTGAGATTGTTGCAGGAGATGTGAAACATAGTTCTGCAAGATCGTTAATTGAAATACTAGGAATCTGTTCAAGATGTGTAAGTATTGTTTTCGCAATACTATAATACATATCCTGTCCAGATGAAAAGTTTACATATGTCATAAGAAGATATAGAATATCTGTCTCGTTATAATCTCTAAATGGTTGATCCATAATTACTCCTTTCCTTTTAAATAGTCCTGACGACCTATTTCATAAAGATCATGTCCTTCACTATCAATGACTACAGTGAGTGGAAGATCTTCTACTACTAAACGACGTACTGCTTCAGGACCAAGATCTTCATAAGCAATGATTTCACATGATTTGATACAAGAGGCAATAATGGCGCCTGCACCACCAATCGCACCAAAATAAACACCTTTGTATTGTTTCATTGCTTCTTTTACATCATTATTTCTTCTACCTTTACCAATCATTCCTCTTAATCCCTTTGACAACATTGTAGGGGAATAAGCATCCATACGATAAGAGGTTGTAGGTCCACAGCTGCCAATAATATGACCTGGCTTAGTAGGTGTGGGACCAACAAAGTAAATGACTTGATCATAAGGATCAAATGGTAATGGTTCATTATTTTTTATTGCTTCTACAAAACGTTTATGAGCTGCATCACGTCCTGTATAAATCGTACCACTTAATAATACCTGATCACCAACACGAAGTGATTCAACCTTTTCAATAGTAAGAGGCGTTTCTAATTTAATCATAATGTAACCTCCTGATGACGTGATACATGACAGCATATAGCTACTGCGCAAGGTAAGCCGGCAATATGTGTTGGACATGTTTCTACATGTAAGGCAAGTGCTGTTGTCTTCCCACCAAAACCTGCTGGTCCAATACCCGTTGCATTCACCTTTTCCAACATTTCTTCTTCTAATGCACGATAACGAGGATCTGGATGATGTTCTTCAATCTTCTTAATCATTGCCTTTTTCGCAAGATAAGTAACATGATCAAATGTACCACCTATACCTACACCAATGACTATAGGGGGACATGGGTTAGGACCTGCATCTTCAACAACCTTTAAAATAAAGTCCTTAACGCCTTCAATCCCATCACTTGGTTTAAGCATTTTAACCTGACACATATTTTCACTGCCAAATCCTTTAGGTGCTACCGTAATCTTTAACTGATCTCCAGGAACGATATCATAATGAATAATTGCTGGTGTATTATCTTTTGTATTAATACGATCAAATACAGGATCATTGACAACACTCTTTCTTAAGTATCCTTCAGTATACCCCTGTCTGACACCTTCATTAATAGCTTCTGTAAGGTTGCCATCCACATAGACTTCCTGACCTATTTCCACAAAAATACAGGCCATTCCTGTATCCTGGCAGATTGGTTCCTGGTTACTTGCTGCAATGTCCGCATTTTCCTTTAATATTTCTAATGTGTGTTTAGAAACAGGAGAATCTTCTGTAGATATGGCTTCTAATAAACGGTTATAAACATCTGTAGGAAGATGACAAGCACCTTTAATACATAACTCTTTAATTGTTTCTGTAATTGTTTCTGATTTAATTATTCTCATATGATCACCTATACCAATTTCTTCTTCATCGACTTGAGATCTGGGCAAAACAAACTATAGTAACGTAAGCTCATGAGCTGTACTGCAGTTAATAATGCATGCTTGGTTGTCTTGTTTTTAAGTGAACCACCGACTAATACCTTATATTCCACAGGAATACCTAGATTATCTTCATGAGTAGAAGTAATCCATACAATATGACATTGAGATTTATGTAGATACTGTAAGACTTTATGTCCCACATGCTCAAAATTACCATTTAATGAAATCACAATTGCGACAGAATCCTTAGTCATCTGTTTTGCACATTCTAATTGTCTTTCTGAATCCATATATGCAATCGTAAACTTCTCTAACATTAACAAATCTGTCTGTAATAGAATAGCGGCACTTGTAGAAAACTGAGTTCCAAAGAAAGCGACTTCTTCATGATCATGAATTAAATGAAGTACTTCATCCAATATTTTCCAATCAAGAATTTTTGAAATTTCTGCTGTAGATTCAATAATCTGCTGAGCAAATTCTTCTGTTGCTTTTTCTGGCGAATGTGCCATACATTCTAAATCAATATTAATTAAATTATTGAATTTCTTATTATTAGAATGAAAACTATTGCATTCCTGTTTTAAGTGTGCAAAGTTTTCATATCCTAAAGCACGACAGAAACGTGAAATGGTTGCTGGAGACACAAAACATTCTTCTGCAAGTTCACTAATACGCATATCGGGAATACGATAAAAATTATTAGCCATAAACAAAGCTATAAAATAGTTTGTATCTGTTTCACTAGCTGTATCTAGATAGATCATCAGGCGATAAAATAAATTTTTCATATTTTCTCTCCTTCACGTTATTTATCTATATTATTATATAATACTTTTCAAATTAAAAAAAGAATGACATATGCACTATTTAGTAGAAATATGAACTGTATTCATATTAGGTTCACAATTCTCCGTTATATTCTTATGTGTAGTTCACGGATACTCCCAAGTGACTACATAACTTCTCCCCCAAAAAGTTATTAAAAGGAAAATGACAGGCTTCCCCATCATATATGGCCTGTCATTTTTTCTATTTCAAGACTTCTCTATAAACACGTAATACGTTTTTATAAAAGACTTTTTCTATTTCTTCAGTTGTAAGTCCTGCGTCTTTAAGTGCCTGTTCTAATTGAGGCAAGTAAGACGCATTTTTCATTTCTAAATTTTGTGAAATACCATCAAAATCAGAACCTAAACCAATACAATCAATACCAGCTAGATCTTTAATATAAAGAATATGCTTCACCATATCTTCAATACGTGATTTTTCTGCATTCTCACCTAAGAATCCTGCGGCATAATTAAGCCCCATCACACCACCACGATGAGCAAGTTTCAAAATCATATCATCACTCATATTGCGGGCATGTGGACATACAGCACGTGCATTAGAATGAGATGCCACAAAAGGTTTCTTGACGATATCTAATACATCATAGAAACACTTATCTGACATATGAGAGACATCAATGATCATTCCTAGATCTTCCATTTCTTTAATATAGGCTTTTCCTGCATCAGTGAGTCCATGTTCATTATCACATGTATGATAGCCATGTGTATCATCATTCATATCAAAGTTAGGATATGTGAGTCCATTGATATGATTCCAGCTTAATGCGACCATACGTACACCTAAACGATAATAGTTTCTTAAATAAGAAAGGTCTTCATGAATCACAGCACCTTCTTCAATAGTAAGAAGCGCACTCATGACACCATTATGTGAATTGTCCATAATTTCATCATAAGTAGTGATAGGCTGAATCTTATCCTTATTCTTTCTCATTTCCTGATAGAAATAATCAATACATTTCATAACATGATCCACTGGATCTGCTGTTTCTTTTAATTCAGTAAAAATGGCAAAGTTCTGTAGAAGATAATCTCCTTCTTCCATCTTTTTTATATCAATATTTAAGTTATTTTCACTTAATGAGAGGTGATTCTTTTCCATCTCATAAAGTGTATCACAATGCATATCTACTACTTTCATTACTCTACCTCAAAAGGAATATCTAAAGTCTTATAGGCTTCTGTTTTATCCTGTGTTTCCTTAAGCCATGCAATGGCTTTTTTTAATTCTTCAGGGTCTTCTTCTACAATACCACCTACTGCAACCTGTACAATATCATAAATAGACTGCCATAAATCATCAAAACTATGTGAATTCTGATCAGCCATTTCACTATCTACATATACATCTAAATCTCTACCTGTTTCATATGCTTCTTTTAATGTCATTTTTCTTTACTCCTTTATATAACCAAAATGAATACATGCTTTATAAATACCATCATCATCAATATCTGCAGTAACATAGTTAGCTTCTGCTTTAGTTAATGCATCACCATTACCCATACAAATTGACGAGGAGGCATGCTTCATCATTTCTATATCATTCTGTGAATCACCAAAACATACATAATGATCACTACCTAATACCTTTCCTAATTCCATAATACCTGTTGCTTTAGATACACCTGCAATGGCGACATCCGCAAAACAGGATAAGCCAGGTAATACTGAAATACCTTCTAAATCAAGAAATGGTTTATAGTCCCACCCTTTAGGACCATAGATAATCATCATATCTACAAGATCAGTCCCGTTATACTTTTCAACCGGTCCTATCTGGTTCCCAAAATAACGCTGTGTCTCTAAGACATATTCATCTGGTTCTTTTGTGATAATGCGATGTTCTTTCTTTAATGTCACTGCAAGATTGAGTTCATTTGCTTTTTCAATCGTACGAATAACATCCTCATTCTTAAAATGATGGGCATTGATTACATTTCCTTTTCCATCAGTAATCAACTGACCATTATTAAATACAAAGCCATCCCAGTCGGCAATATCCTGTATACCAGTACGTAAGAAAGAGTCTCTTCCTCTTCCTGTTGAAACAACGATCGGATATCCTGCTTCTTTTAACTTCTTAAGTGCAAGAATCGTTGAATCATATACTATATGTTCATCAGTCGTACCTCTAATAGTACCATCCACATCAAAACACATCATTGGTTTCATACCATCAACTCCTTACGCCTATTATACATAAAAAAGAAAAAGAATGCATCATGCATTCTTTATCCGATAATACCTAATTCTTTCATTTTTTCATGTACTGCTTTAATACCTGTTTCTTCATCTTCTCCATCGGCAGTAATCACAATCTTTGCCTTTGTTGGAATGCCTAATGAAAGAACGCCCATCATCGATTTAAGATTCACAGTTTTACCTGAATAAGTTAAGGTAAAATCACTGTCGAATGTCTTTGCGACTTCGATAAGATCCGTTGCAGGTGTCGCATATAAACCTACTGGATCTGTTACGATACATGCTAAAGTTTTTGCCATAAATTGTAACCCCTTTCATAACTCTATTATACCACAATAAAAGGGGTATTAAATAAATAAACATAAAATAAACAAAAAAAACGAACAAATTAATGTTCGTTGTTTACAGATGGCAGGGGCTACAGGAATCGAACCCGTATCAACGGTTTTGGAGACCGATGTTCTACCATTGGACCAAGCCCCTAAGTTAAACTGCTTGTTTATATTACCATACCAATTTCTAAAAAGCAATAGTAAAATACATAAGAAAATGATATTATTGTATGAGTGAGGTGAGTCTATGTTTTTTAAACGCAAAGAAGCAGTAAAAACAATTGAATTTAATCATGCTTATGAAGAATTTCAAAATAATATGAATATTATTCTTTTATGTGTAGATGATGATTTAAAGTTTGATGTCAGACATCCAGTTGATGCACAATGTTATCCTGCTAGATTAATTGATCAGCATGCAAAAAAGGATCTTGATCCTACTGCAACATATTATGTTTATGCACTTGCAGCTGGTACAGCACATGAAGGAGCAAGAAAATTAGTCAAAGCTGGATTTAAGGTCTTTGATTTAGGATCTTTAGTAGATTTCAAAGGACCTGAAGAAGGTAATTCTGTCAAACAGAAAAGACATAAACATTAAAGAAGGACTATAAAATTCATAGTCCTTCTTTTTCATATTATTTTAAATCTTCACCATTTGTTTTGATGACTTTCTGATACCAGTAGAATGATTCTTTTCTACGTCTAGAGAAGTCACCTGTTCCATCATCATATCTTTCTACAAAGATAAAACCATAACGTTTAGCCATTTCACCAGTAGAAGCTGATACTAAGTCAATACATCCCCAAGGAGTATAACCTCTTAAATCAACACCATCTAATACTGCTTCATGCATCTGTTCAATATGACTTCTTAAGTAATCGATACGATAATCATCACGTACTTTACCATCTTCATCAATCTTGTCATATGCACCTAAGCCATTTTCTACAACAAAGATAGGTTTCTGATAACGATCCCAGATTTCATTTAATGAATATCTTAAACCAATTGGGTCAATCTGCCAGCCCCAATCACTTGCCTTAAGATATGGGTTTGATACACCACCTAGGATATTACCTGAACCTGCTTCTTTACTCTTATCTGCTGTCTGACAATTAGACATATAATAAGAACATGTATAGAAATCAACTGGACCAGCCTTTAAGATATCCTCATCTCCTTCTTCCATAACGATGTTGATATTATTTTCTTTAAAGTATCTCTTAATATAGTTTGGATAAGCACCACGGCACTGTACATCTGAACAGAACCAGTTCATTAAATGATTCTTTTCCTGATTCACAATCTGATCATGAGGATCACATGTCAAACCATAGCTAGTGGCCATAATCTGCATACATCCTACCTGATAATTAGGATCAATTTCATGAGCCATTTTAACTGCCAGTGCACTTGCCACAA
Source organism: Catenibacterium sp. RTP21428st1_D7_RTP21428_210409 (assembly GCF_040227455.1). Taxonomy (NCBI): domain Bacteria; kingdom Bacillati; phylum Bacillota; class Erysipelotrichia; order Erysipelotrichales; family Coprobacillaceae; genus Catenibacterium; species Catenibacterium sp. RTP21428st1_D7_RTP21428_210409. Next base: position 8,427 of record NZ_JBEHVX010000014.1, read on the forward strand.
ACTAATGATGTAAGCCCTGGAAACGATTCTGAGGATTATCTACCTGTTCCATGAAATTCATTGTCTTGATTTCATTTAAAATACCCTGTGATAAGAAACCACCCATTGGTGTAGTCGCTGAGTTGATTTCATTGAAAGTCAACCAGTATTTTACTTTACCTTTATATCTAGTAAAAATCGCTTTACAGAAGTTTAAGTAACAGTCAATCATACGACGATCTGCCCAGGCATTCCATTTCTTAGTTAAGTTAAATGGTACTTCATAATGTGAAATAGTAATTAATGGTTCAATATTGTATTTACGACACTCATCAATTAATTCTTCATAGAACTTTAAACCTTCTTCATTTGGTGTTTCTTCATCACCATTAGGGAAAATTCTAGTCCATGCAATTGAGAAACGATACATCTTGAATCCCATTTCTGCGAATAATGCGATATCTTCTTTAAAACGATGGTAATGATCAATCGCATCATGTGAAGGATAGAAAGTACCTTCTTCTAATACTGGTGTAATGCGTTTACTTACTGTTGCACTTCCTCCAGTACATACATCAGGGCAGGAAACACCTTTTCCACCTTCCTGCCATCCACCTTCTAGCTGGTTGGCTGCAGTTGCGCCACCCCAATAAAAGTCTTCTCTAAAACTCATTATTTTGTCCTCCTTGTTTTCAAGAGTATACTATCAAACATTTAAAGATTAAGCTTATTATTTTCATAATTTGAATTTTATATTGCACAGTGTTATATACTGTTGTATACTGTTTATAGGAGGAAGAGATATGCATATTATCATTAATCATTCATCAATGGTTCCTATATATGAGCAGATTGTAGAAGCTATTAAAGAAGCGATACTTTCTAATCAGTTATCCCCTAATGAAGCACTCCCTTCAGTACGTGCTTTATCTAAAGAATTAAAGATCAGTGCTTTAACTGTAAAGAAAGCCTATGATTTCTTAAAAAAAGAAGGCTATACAACAACTGTTCATGGAAAAGGAAGCTATGTGTTAGAGGTTTCTCAAAATGAAGTAAAAGAAAATTGTTTAAGAGAAACAGAAGAACTATTATCTCGTGCTATAGAAAAAGGGAAGTGTTCTGGCATTACTTATCAGGAAATGCAGGACATGTTATCTCTTATTATGGAGGATGTTTATGATTCACATTGATCATTTGAAAAAGAGTTACGACTCATTTACTCTTGATTGTAGTTTAGATATTCCTAAAGGTATTATTACTGGAATTATAGGAATGAATGGTGCTGGTAAGAGTACATTATTCAAAAGTATTCTTGATATTAATCCTATTGATGAAGGAAACATACAGATACCTGATAAACAGGATATTGGTGTTGTATTAAGTGAAACAGGATTCAGTGAATTCTTTACTGTATCCGATATAATCAGTATTCTGAAATGTACTTATAAACGTTTTGATGAAGATTTGTTTCATTCTTATTGTCAGCGTTTTGATATCCCTTTAGATAAGAAAACACGTACATTCTCTACAGGTATGAAAGCAAAACTCAATATCATTATTGCCTTAACACATCATGCAAAATTACTGATCTTAGATGAACCAACTGCAGGACTTGATGTTCTTACTAGAGATGAAATACTTGATATACTAAGAGATTATATGGAACAGGAAGATTGTACTATTCTTATTTCTTCTCATATATCGAGTGATTTAGAATCATTATGTGATGATCTTTATGTAATTGATCATGGGCAGATCATCATGCATGAAGAAATGGATACACTTCTGTCTCAATATGGCGTGTTAAAGGTATCTAAAGAAGATTATGATAACTTAGATAAAGATTATCTGCTGGAAGTAATGAAAGAACCATTTGGTTATTCATGTCTGACTAATGTTAGACAGTTCTATAGTGAAAACTATCCTACCATTGTGATTGAACAGAATCATATTGATACAATGATTCCTATTCTATTAAAAGGAGAGCGCTTATGAAAGGACTACTCAAAAAAAGACTTATTATTACTCAAGTCTCAAATAAAGTATATTGTAACGATTGTTGTGATCTGTTTAATTATGGCTTATGCAAATTCTGGATTTGCGTATATTTCTAGTTATCTTACATTTATGGGAACAGGACTTGTCTTCAATTCATTTTCTTATGATATGTATCACAATGAGATGACTTATCTCTTTGCCCTACCTTTCAGCAAAAAAGAATACTGTTTAGAAAAATATATCTATGCACTCACTGTCACATTCATATCATGGCTGATTGCATTCCTTATAAGTTCCGCAACTCATATTAACTTAGAAACAGTGATTGTCCAGCTTGCCATGCTCTTTTCTGCTTTCATATATATTTCTATCACGATTCCTGTAATAATGAAATATGGTCGTGAAAAGGCAACTATTATTGTCTTAATGTTGATGCTTGTTTTATTTCTTGCAGCTGCAAGTGGTGCGACTTCAGTTGGTATGTTGATGAGTCAAATTTCAGCATTCCTACTCATTGGAATATATGCCTTCATTGTACTCGTTGTCTTAATCATCTCATATAGAAGTACAATCTCTATTCTTAACGATAAAGAACTATAAGACAGAACCGCTACATCTTGTAGCGGTTCTGTTTGTTTATATATTGTCCAATCATGACTCCAAGCAATGATGGAAATACACCATATAATACTATTTCTGTACTTGGTGCAAGAATCTTTTCTATATCAGTTAATGATACATGAATAAAACTTAAGTAACAGCCAAGCAGCTCCATCATACCAAAGAATAATGTAAGTAAGTAAATAGCACGATGATCTGACTGACCATAGAGTACTGATATAATAAAAGCGGATGCAGGCAATACTAAATATAAAATAAACAATGACACTTCAACAATCTGTCCTGGATGTGTTCTTGACCAGGCAAATAATATATACAAAGACCAAATCAGCATATAAATGAGAAATGGAATCCCCTTCTTTAACTTCTTCATATTAACCACTCCCTAATATTATTATATTACAAAATATATGTAATAGTTATGAATTTGATACTTGATCACTAGGAAGAGCTAATAAGAAGATTGTCACAAGAATCATCGTAAAACCAACAAGATCAATACCCTTAAATGGTGTAGATAACCATACAAAGGCAAATAATGTAGCTGAAACAGGTTCAATACTTGCAATCATACTTGCTTTGACTGGTCCAATATCTACAACTCCCTGTAAATACAATGTAAAGGCAACTGCTGTGCCAATGACTATAATACCCATTGTCGCAAGTACTCCAGCTAAGTCTAATGCAGGTACAAGAGTCCATGTCTTGCCTGCACATAATAACACAATACCACCAAAAAACATTCCTATACCTGTGACTGAAACGCTGCCATAAACTGCCATCAAACGCTTAGGATAGATAGAATAAGCAGCACTCGTAAAACCACAGGCAATACCCCAGAATAATCCTGTTGGAGTAAGTGCTAAGCCATTTAAACGACCATGTGTCGCAATCACAAAAGCACCACCTAAGGCTAAGACAATACATAATGCTTCAATATTATTTGGTAATCTCTTTGATGTAAGACAAACAAATATCATAATATAAATTGGTGAAAGATACTGCAATACTGTAGCCGTTCCCGCATTAGATGTATTAATAGCCTGTAAATAAGTAAACTGACACAACATTAAAACAAAACCAAAACCAAATGTTTTAAGCAAGTCTTTCTTTTGACCTACTAAACGTTTCATCGCTTCTTTTTGTGTCAATGCACCAAATAGTGTAATCAATAATCCTGCAAAACACATACGCATAGATGTGAGCCACATAGGATTGGCGTGATAATGAGTAAATAAGAACTGTCCGCTTGCACCTGAAAATCCCCAGCATGTCCCACCAATTAAAGTGAGAAATACTCCTCTTTTAAAATGTTCCATAATGTTTCCCCCAAAAATATGTTAATACATCATAACACAAACGAATTAAAAGAGAAGAAAAAAAGGCAGATTTCTCTGCCTTACTTATTGAACTTGAATGTTTTAATACCAGGATAAACTGCACTATCACCTAAAGCTTCTTCAATACGAAGTAACTGATTGTATTTAGCCACTCTTTCAGTTCTACTTGGTGCACCAGTTTTAATCTGACCTGCATTGAGTGCGACAGCTAAATCTGCAATAGTTGTATCTTCTGTTTCACCAGAACGATGAGATACAATGGCTGTCATGTTTGCATTATGAGCCATCTTAATAGCTTCTAATGTTTCAGATAGAGTACCAATCTGGTTTAACTTAATAAGGATAGAATTACCTGCTTTTAATTCAATACCTTTAGATAAACGTTTAGTATTAGTAACGAATAAGTCATCACCTACAAGCTGTACTTTGTCTCCTAATTCCTGAGTCATAAGTGTCCAGCCTTCCCAGTCTTCTTCATCTAAACCATCTTCTAATGAATAGATTGGATACTTTTCAACTAAAGACTTCCAATGTGCAATTAACTCTGCAGATGTATAAGTCTTACCTGACTTAGGTAATTTATAAAAGCCTTTCTTATCAGTCTTCCATTCACTTGATGCAGCATCAATGGCAAGTACAAAGTCTTTACCTGGTTCATAACCTGCATTCTTAACTGCTTCTAGAATAGTTCCAATTGTTTCTTCATCAGTTGATAAGTCTGGCGCAAATCCACCTTCATCACCTACTGAAGTAGCAAGTCCCTTAGATTTTAATAATGACTGTAATACATGGAATACTTCAGTCGCCATTCTTAAGGCATCTTTAAAGCTATCAGCACCTACTGGCATAATCATGAATTCCTGTACATCTACAGTATTTGTGGCATGAGCACCACCATTTAAGATATTCATCATTGGAACAGGAAGCTTATTCGCATTCACACCACCAATGAAACGGTATAAAGAAATACCTTCACTCTTAGCAGCAGCCTGAGCAGCCGCTAAAGAAACAGCTAGAATCGCATTGGCACCAAAGTTAGATTTATCTTCTGTACCATCTGCTTCAATCATTAGTTTATCAACATGATATGTATCTCTTGCATCTGCACCAATGACTGCTTTCGCAATTTCATTATTCACATGTTCGACTGCCTTAGAAACACCTTTACCACCAAACTTCTTAGGATCATTGTCTCTTAATTCTAATGCTTCAAATTCACCTGTAGAAGCCCCACTAGGGCTTGCAGCACGTCCTACTGTACCATCTGCAAGAGTCACTTCTGCTTCTACTGTAGGATTCCCACGAGAATCAATAATTTCGCGTCCATATACTTTCTCAATTAAATATTTGTTCATAGTTTACCTCCAAGTTAGTTTTCTCTAACTGTAGTTAGTTTAGCATACCCATAATTATTAAACAAGTAAAATGACCAGAAAAATTAATTTAATATATTTGTTGCATTTACCCTATGTATATGATAATATCTAGTTAGCTACTACTAATTAGTAACTAAAAAAACATATCCTTACAATCCTTAAGAAAAGAGTGGCCACGGCCACTCTTTTTACTTAATATTTAATTGTTGTGAGAGACGATGTGATGCAAGCATCACTCTTGTCATTGGTAGATCATGATTAACTGGAGAATCTACACCGAAGTAGACCTTCATAACCATAACCGCAAAAGCATTGGCATCGATAACATATTCAAGATCATGAGGCTGTTCCATATTTGTATAATCCTGATAATAACGTCTTAATTCTGTAAATAACGCAAATAAGGATTTTTGATCTTCCTTCTTAAAAGCATCGATATCAACATATAAGCATCCTTGTTTACCTGATATATATTTCACTAAATGATAGTTCTGACCTTCTGGCATTTCATAAACAACATCTACGCGAGGGACATCCTGAAGACTACAGCCAAAAGAGATCAGTTTCTCTAAATAACGTTTCAACATGAGTCTTACCTCCTTCAACATCACGATTGTGATGTTGGTAGTATTTTACACCAAAAATCAAAAAAAGCAAGAATATCACTTGTAATATTTAAGTAGTAAAATCAAGAAATTATCATTATATATGCTTTTTTAATGCCTCCATATAAGCTTCTCCATAACGTGAAAGAATCATATTCTTTTGTGTAATAGTGCCTACTTTCATAATTTCATCCACTAATAAGGGAACAGAAATAATTGTTTCACCATTCAATTCTTTAGAGATAATACCAGTAGATACTGTATAACCATTTAAACCTATCAACAAGTTAAAGAGTGTCGCACGGTCTCTTACCTTAATATTTCTCTTTCTATCCAATGTACTTAATACTTCTTCTGAGAAATAGAAAGAATTATATTCTCCTTGTTCAAAAGAAAGATATGGGTAATCTTCTAAGTCTTTAAGAGTTAATGTCTTCTTATAAGCAAGAGGATGGTGGTAAGAAATAAAGACATGAGGTTTTGCGACAAAGAGTTCTTTAAATTCTAAGTTATTCTGTCTGATCATCTTCATGATGACTTCTTCATTCTTAGGACATGTATATAGAACACCTATTTCACTTTTCATAGTAGAAACATCTTCGATAATTTCATGTGTTTCTGTTTCTCTTAATGTAAAATCATATTGGTTAACACCAAACTGTCTAATAACATCTACAAAGGCATTAACTGCAAATGAATAATGCTGGCAGGATACACTAAAATGAGGACTTTGATGTTTATCATTCATATAGCGTTCTTCAAGTAAATCAGCTTGATCTAATACCTGTCTTGCATAACTTAAGAATGTTTCTCCTTCTCTAGATACAATAACACCTTTATTGGTACGTCTAAAGATTGTGATATGCATTTCGCTTTCTAATTCTTTAATCGCATTTGTAAGAGAAGGCTGTGAGATAAATAGTCTTTTAGCCGCCTGAGTAATGCTTCCTGTTTGTGCTACCATGACGACATAACGTAATTGATTGAGTGTCATGATTTTCCTCCTTTTCCTGGGAAATTATTTTGTTTTGAGTGTCAGTTCTGCAATCTTTGTCTGACCATCCTGTAAATAGAGTGGTAATGTACGTGACGATGATGTAATAGAATCCTTGTCTGTTTTCTTTAAATAACCTTTAATCCCTTCTTCACTTTCTGCAAGAATGAGATCAGGAACACTACCTACATAGTCTGATAAATCAGGACCATAAGTCTGCCCAGATTCATTTTTAGGATAGCCCTTTTCAATGATTTCCTGGCTATCAGGAATAATCAAATGATCATTAATATAGGCAATCTCAGAGCGAGACATATCATTTGGTATATTTTTCTGAAAAGAAAGAACACCACATATAGAAATTATAAAAAAGAGGGGAATAACCCAAAGTATTTTATATTTTGACATCCATAACTTCTCCTTCTTGTGTAAATGAGAGAACCTGATCTTTATGACCTTGTTCTTCTATAAATCTTTCAATAACATCATATTTATTCCAACAATGCATTGGGACAATATAACGCGTATGGCATACTTTTAAAAAGTCTGTAATACCTTCATGATAATTATCTTCTAGACGAGGATCTAAAGGAATAAAGGCTACATCTATATCAAAGTCCTTCATCTTTTCTAGTTCTGTATGATAAAGGTTCTTCTGCCAATCAAGCCACTCTTTATCTTCCCCAACCCAATCCCAGTTATTGAGATCTCCAGCATGATAAAGAGTATAACCGTCTACTTGTACCATAAACGCAATACCTTCATCATTTGATAAATAAGTACTCACTTCTATATTAGAATCAAAATAAACAATATTATACTTTAAATAAGAGATAGAATCATCTTCTATTTTCTCTATATCACTAGATAGCAAATAATGAACATCTTTGTATTCTTTCTTTAAATCAAAGATTTTCTTAGAATAATGATCACCATGTCTATGACTAGCGAATACATAAAGTTTCTTGCCCTCAGGTACTTTTGGAATAGTCCCTGTATAATAATCAAATAACAAACATGTACGATCTGTTTCTATAAAGAAACTGCTATGTGTTATATAAGTAATTTTCAACATAATACCACCCCTATTTTGGTATTATAGCACCTTTGATTCTCTCTTCCATCTATTTTATAATACATAAAAAGGAGAAAAGCATATGACAGCATGTATATATGTCGGTATGGGTGGTTTTATTGGATCAGTACTACGTTATTTAGTCGGTTTGATTCCTTTAAAGACTACACATGGATTTCCATTACTGACTTTATTTATTAATATTCTCGGTGCATTTTTAATAGGTTTTATTAGCACAATAGCTTTAAAGAAGTCTATGAATCCCCACTTAGTTCTATTACTTAAAACAGGATTATGTGGGGGATTTACTACCTTCTCTACATTTGCGTTAGAATCTATTACTTTACATAAGAATGGCAATACAACTCTTGCAATGATTTACATAGTTCTAAGTATAGTACTTGGACTAAGTGCAGTCATTCTAGGTGATTATTTTGCACACTAAAAGGCAGATTTCTCTGCCTTTTTAATTATTTGATTGCTTCTTTTAATGCATGTGCAAACTGATCTGCACAAGATGTATTTTTCATACCACAAGTATTGCCTTCTAGAATAGCTACGATTTCTTCTGCTTCTTTACCTTCTACAAGTTTACCAATGGCTTTTAAGTTACCATTACATCCTCTAGTAAATACAACGTTATGAATTGTATGACCTTCTAAGTCAAAATCAATAGCGGTTGCACAAGTTCCTTTAGTTTTATAAGTAAAATGTTCCATAACCATATCCTCCATCTCTTATATTAACAAAGGAAGGAATAATGTGGCAAGACCTAAAAAGAAGAAAAAGCCCATACAGTCTGTCACAGTTGTGACAAATACACCTGATGCAAGTGCTGGATCAATATTTAAACGTTTTAAGATAACTGGTACTAAATAACCTGCAATATTAGCTGCAAGCATATTTAAGATCATAGCCAAACCTGCGACTAAACCAAACCATGGATTACTAGCAAACCACCAGGCACCAAATGCGACAATAATACCAATCACAATACCTGATAATAAACCAACAGTGATTTCTTTACAGAAGATCTGGAAGGCATTGTCTTTATCTACTTCACCTAAAGATAAACCACGACATAAGATAGTAAGTGACTGTGTCCCTGCATTACCACCCATTCCAGTAACAATGGACATAACTGAAGATAAAGAGACAACCTTGGCGATTGTAGATTCAAAGTTTGCGACAACTGCAGCAGCCATAACAGCTGTAAATAAATTGACAATAAGCCAAGGAATACGGCTCTTTGCAGATTCTAATACTGTAGAATCTACACGTTCTTCACCACTCATACCAGCCATTAAGTTGATATCTTCTGTTGTTTCTTCTTCCATGACATCCATAACATCATCAATTTCAATCACACCAAGCATACGATACTCTGAATCAACAACTGGCATCATATAGAAGCCATATTTCATAAACTTCTTAGCCACTTCTTCCTGGTCCATATTAACGTCTACTGTCTTTACATTGGGATTCACAATATCCATGATTGGTGTATCGAAAGGAGAAGATACAATATCTCTTAATGAAATAACACCTTTTAATACCTTCTCCTTATCTAAAACATATAAGTAATAGGTTGTATCTTCTTCAACCTGTGTTTGTAAGTATTCTAATGTCTTTAATACTGTATTATTAGCTTTAACAGAGATAAACTCTGTTGTCATAATGCCACCAGCAGTGCTTGGATCATATTTCAACAGGCTCTCAATATGTGTCTTATCCTCTATGTCTAATTTAGATAATACATCTGCACGTTCTTCTGGATCATCTAGTTCACCAATCAAATCGGCTAATTCATCATCACTCATCTCATCTAAGATAGCACTCTGACGATCTTTAAGGAATGTTTTAAGGATTTCATACTGCTCATCCTCATCCTCTTCTTCCTCAATAACATCCGCAATAATATCATTTGGGAGTTTAGAGAGAATATTATTTAACTGACTATGATGATCCTGTAATACATCAAGAATATCCGCGGGGTGAATATCATCTATCGCTTCCTGAATCTGTTCTGAAGTCCCATTTATTAAGAGACTCGTAAGATGTTCTTTTGTCATCTTATCCATGTTATTCACCCTCCTTGTATATATAAAAGTCCTTTGCCATTTTATCATTTTTTATGTTAAATCTAAAGTCTTATGATGTAAAACTATTACAAAAAAAGTCATCGTTTAGATGACTTTCATAGCGCCCTGCTGTCTAATATGAGTGACATAGCAACAATGTTTACCCATATACTTTTCTATTTCATTCTTATACTTTCTAGCATAATCATTTTCTACAAATACCTGGATAGTACCTTCAAAACCAGGACCATGTACTCTTACTACACCTTTATCTTTTAGAATCTTTTCACTCATACAAATTGCGAGAGAAATGTTCTGATGAGAAGGATCTTTTGAAGAATAAACATTCTGCAAATATTCAAATGAACTATTACCTGAACGTCTGATTTGAATCTTGAATTCATGGAAGTTACCATCTCTTAATGCCTTTAATTCCTTATTAACACGCTTTTCTTCACTATAGAAATGCATAGCACGTAAAATAGCTCTATCTGAACATACTTTACGCATTGGAATGATATGTTCATAGAATTCATTTTCATCTACTTCTCTTAAGAATTCTTTACCAAAATATTTGGCTACTGATCTCATTTCTTCAATGATAGCACGATATTCTTTCGTTAAGTTAGCTGGTACATCTTTTGTATCTACTATGCATAAAGAATGATTGAACTGTTCAAACTTAATCATCTGTTTCTTAATAAGTGGTTTCTTAGGATCCTTGAAATCAATCTTGATTAAACCACCAATTGCACAAGCCGCCTGATCCATTAAACCACATGGTTTACCAAAATAGATGTTTTCAGCATACTGTGCAATCTGGGCAATAATCAATGGATTAATAGAACCACTATTGTATAAACCATTTAAAATAGTGGCAAGAAGTACTTCTATTGCAGCACTTGATGACATACCTGAATAAAGTGGTACTTCACTTGTAATATAAGCGTTAAAACCACCTACTTCATAACCTAATTTTTGGAACTGAGATACAATACCTTTAATTAAAGATTCAGTTGTACCCTGTTCATCAAAAGCTAACTTTAATCCTGCTTTACTAATTGTGATAGGGCGAATATCTGGGAATCCTTCAGACACAAGTCTTACAACATTGTCATCTGTAGGTGTAACAACCGCAATAATATCACGGTTAACAGAACATGCAAGCATCTTACCGTGCTGATGATCTGTATGCATACCACAGATTTCACTACGTCCTGGTGCACTATAGATTTCTACTTCTTCATCACCATATAATTCAATAAACTGCTTTAAAGCAGTGACATAACGATTCTTCTGCTTTGTAAGTCTTGCATCTTCTATATAAAGATCCTTGATTAGTGCTTTATATTCCCCTTTGTTAAATCCTGTAATAATCTTACTTGCTTTCTTCACTTGAATCACCTCGAATATATATATGAAATTATTGTTAGTTATCTATTAAGATTTTAACATTTCTGACCATAGTTGTACACTTCTAGACAAATGAATATTCGAAATTAATCACACAATAGTATGTAGTATTCATTTCTTTGACCTTAGAAGTAATTAATTTATTAAGTTCCTTCTTACTATATTTATCATCCTTCATTAATACATCAAAGACAAGATTAGTATGTGTAGGACCTCTCACTATTCTAAAGTCATGGATAGAAAGTGATGAATCAATAGATTCTACAATACGAGTCACTTTATCTCTTAAATCATTTGTGAGTGTATCATGGATATCAATAGGATCCATATGGATTGTAGTAAGAATATGGAACTTCTCCATCATTGCACGTTCAATATTATCTATTTCATCATGAGTTGTCATCATATCAACAGAAGCATCTACTTCACAATGAACAGTTAAATAACGACGTCCTGGTCCATAGTCATGCATCATTAAATCATGTATACCCATAACACAATCATAACTCATTAAATAATTTTCTATTTCTTTAATTGTTTCTGGATCTGGTTTGATACCAAGAAGTGGATCAATGGTTGATTTTGCGATAGAGATACCAGAAATGACAACAACAACAGAGACTGCTGCACCAATAAGACTATCCACTGGTAGATCAGTAACTAAAGAAGCTACTAGAGCCACAATAGTGGCAGAAGTTGCCATGACATCATTCATACTATCCTGGGCAGCTGCTTCTAATGCGGTTGAATTGATTTCTTTACCTGCTTTACGATTAAAGTAACCCATCCATATCTTAACTAATACTGAGAATATCAAAGCAATAAGTGCAGGAACACTGAACTTGACTGCTTCTGGATTAAAGAGTTTTAAGACTGCATCCTTTAAACTCATCAAACCTACTAAAATAATTAAAAAAGAAATGCCTAAACCTGTAATATATTCAAAACGTCCATGACCATATGGATGCTCTGCATCTGGATGCTTATTGGCTAGCTTAAAGCCAAAGAATGTCGCAATGTTACTTCCTGCATCCGATAAGTTGTTGTAACCATCTGCAACAATAGAAACAGAATGAACTAATGTTCCAAAAATAAGTTTAAATACTACAAGTATAATATTACATACTATAGAAATAATAGAACAGACTGTTCCATATTGTTCTCTTACATGTGCATCTTCTGTATTCTTATAATCACGTATAAATGTCTTTATTAATAACTGATACATAAATATTCCCCCTGATTATTAAAAAAGAGAAAGGAACCTTTCTCTAAAAAATTGAAACAATTTTTCTAACGTAAACGTTTCTTCCATCACGTCTTACAAGTTCTAATTCATCCATTTCATCAAGATAGCCTTCAATCTTTGCGGCATTGACTTTCTTATTCGCAATCTTAACTAACATCTCAATAATTGCAGGAGAATCATCTTTTACATAGGCATTATTATCCTGATCATAATGTGGTTTGTTCAATAATGTATTTAATACAGCCACATAAGCCCATTTGACTTCTAGTCTTATAAGGTTATACTGCATCCCATTAAATAATTCACCAGGAATGTAGTATTGATCATTTTTTTCGCTATTTAGTTCTTCTACATCATCTTTTGTAAGTATTTCTATCATCTTTATCTCTCCCATCTCGCCTATTATAACATAGACTTAATTATCTTTCACTCTTTTTGTGAATGTAGTTACATCGTCAAATCCAATTTCCTGATAATGTTTTAAAACATCTTCTACATGTTCCCCTACACGATCGCTTGTATGAGAATCAGTACCCACTGTAATTATTGTACCACCTAGTTCTTTATAACGCTTCACAATATCAAAATTAGGAAAACCACATGTCTTATTTAATGCATATCCTGATGTATTAACTTCAATACCCTTACCCTTTTGAATAAGTGTCTTTAAGATTTCATCAATAATATCCTGATATAACTCATGTTCTACACGTTTATCTTCATAAGGACCATACCGCATAATATAGTCTAAATGACCTAAACAGTTGAAACAGTCAAATGTCTGTACACATTTTAATGTTTCTTCAAAGAATTCTCTATGTGCTTCTTCTTTTGTTTTACCCTTGAAGAATTCTCCATAATAGAATTCTGTATGATGAATGACATGAATAGAACCAATAACATAATCAAAAGGACATTGTGCTACAAAAGTGTTGATTTCATCAATATGATCCATGTCTAATCCAACTTCTACACCAATCTTAATAGTAATACGATCTACATATTCATTCTTCAAGGCACTCAGTTCCATAAAATAAGCATCTGTATCTAGATCAAATGTATCAATAGGATAATCAAAATCACGGTGATCAGTAAAACATATTTCATCTAATCCCACTCTAATTGCCTGTTCAATATATTCACGAGGACTTGCTTCACTATCACCACTAAAATGCGTATGCATATGATAATCAATCTTACGCATTAAGTCCACGCTCCTTCTTATATTCCTCTAATACTTCTGTTTCAGAGAAATGGCGTGTCACTTCATCTTCACCAATCATATAAGTTTCATGACCTTTACCAAGTAATAAGACAACATCACCCTTACAAGCCATATCTAATGCATGATAGATGGCTTCTTTACGATCAGGAATAATCGTATATTCACCATGATACTTATCAATACCCACTACGATGTCCTTGCAGATATCTACAATCTTTTCTCCTCTTGGGTTATCTGCAGTCAAGATAGAATAACCACCATGCTTTGCGACTACTTCACCCGATTCATATCGTCTTGTTTTAGAACGTTTTCCTCCACTGCCATAAACTACAATTAACTTATTAGGATTATATTGTTCTACAGTAGAAATAATACTTTCAAAAGAGACACCATTATGAGCATAATCGATTAATACACTATAATCAGGTGAGACATGCATAACCTGTCCTCTACCTAATACATGAACCTGTGGTAATGTATTTTGTATATTCTTTGTAGGGACATCAATTAAATAACAGATCATAATTGCGACTAATGCATTATAAGCATTAAACTTACCTGGCATAGAAGCTTTAAAAGAAGCATTAATTAATCCCTTTGTATCAAAGGTAATACCTAATTCACCATTCTCATTATAAAGTTCAATATGTTCCGCTTTTAAATCACTGTCTTTTTCAATGCTGTATGTTAATACCTTGCAAGGAACATCCTTTGTGAACTCTTCAAAATGTTCATCATCCTTATTAAATAAACCAACCTTACAGAAATCAAATAAATGTTTCTTACATGCCATATATTCCGCAAAATCCTTATGTTCATTAGGGCCAATATGGTCAGGTGAAATATTTGTAAAGACACCATAATCAAATTCAATACCAGCCACACGGTTCATCTTTAAAGCCTGACTTGATACTTCCATGACACAATATTCACAATCATGTTCTACCATCTTTCTCATGATACGCTGTAATTCATAAGATTCTGGTGTTGTATTGGCTGTAGGTTCATGAATATCTCCAATAAAAGTACCATTTGTCCCAATAATACCAACCTTCTTACCTGCATGTTCTAGAATAGACTTGATCATTAATGAAGAACTCGTCTTACCCTTTGTTCCTGTAATACCAACAACCTTTAATTCTTTACTAGGATAATTAAAATAAGCACAAGATAATAAAGCCAACGCAATACGTGTATCCTTCACCTTAATATAAGTCATACCTTCTTTTAAAGGGACATCCTGAGAAATCACAATCGCATGAGCACCCTTTTCAATCACCTGATCAATAAAATCATGTGCATTAAAAGCAGCACCAACCATACAGACAAATAAGCTGCCTTCTTCTACTTTACGTGAATCATAAACTAATGTTGTAATATCTACATCTTTATTCCCAATGATTTCATATTCAAAACCATTTAATAACTTTTCTAATTTCATACAAACACCTCTCTTACAAGATTATAACAAAAAAAAAGAGAGAATTAAATCTCTCCTCTTGTATGGAATACTTTTTTGTTGCCTGTCACCTTATGTCTTTCCTTTAATTTATCTAAAACATCATCTACAGTTAAACCATAGGCATTCATTAAGACTAATACATGATAATATAAATCACCGATTTCACCAATCAAATCTTCTTTAGATGTATTTTTAGCTGCAATAACTGTTTCAGTGGCTTCTTCTCCAACCTTCTTACAGATCTTATCAATACCTTCATTTAATAAGTAGTTTGTATAAGACTTTTCTACTGGATGTACTTTTCTATCTTCAATAAGATCATAAAGTTCATGCGCAAAATCACTATTGTCATAAGGAATTACTTCATTAAAGAAACAAGAATAAGAACCTGTATGACAAGCAGCTCCGACTTGTTCTACATAAATAACGATTGTATCTAAATCACAATCTAAATATAGACCCTTAATATGCTGGAAATGTCCTGATTCTTCACCTTTATGCCATAGCTTATTTCTAGAACGTGAATAGAACCAAGTATCTCCTGTTTCTAACATCTTTTCATAGGCTTCTTCATTTACATAAGCAAGCATTAATACTTGTTTAGTCTTAACATCCTGTACAATGGCAGGTACAAGACCATTCATTTTCTCAAAATCCGGTTTCATTGCTTATTTCTCCTTACTGGAATACCTGCCTGTGCACAGGATTCCTTAACTTCATCCACTGTCGCTTCACCAAAGTGGAACAAACTTGCAGCTAATGCAGCATCGCAGTCTGTTTCTTTAAAGACATCTACGATATCTTCTTTACCACCACAGCCACCACTTGCGATTACTGGAATATTGACTGCTGCCACTACTGCTTTCAACATATCGATATCAAATCCATCTCTTGTTCCATCCGCATCCATACTTGTAAGAAGTATTTCACCAGCACCAAGAGATTCACATTTCTTAACCCATTCTATTAAATCGAGTCCCGTATTTGTACGTCCGCCTGCGACATAGACATCCCATCCAGAATGATCATCACGTGCTTTCGCATCTACTGCCACAACAACACATTGAACACCAAACTCATCACTGGCTTCCTTAATAATATTCGGATTCTTGACAGCAGTTGAGTTAACAGATACCTTATCTGCACCTGCCGCAAGAATCATACGAAAGTCTTCGACAGTACGAATACCGCCACCCACACATAGTAGAATAGAAAGTTCATCAGCCCCTCTTTGGATGAGGTCCTTGATGATGTCTCTATTTTCATAAGTGGCAGTAATGTCTAGAAAGACAACTTCATCTGCACTTTGACGGTCATATTCTTTCGCTAGTTCAATTGGGTCACCAACATCCTTCAGGCCAACGAAATTAACACCTTTTACAACCTTCCCATCTTTAATATCTAGACAGGGAATAATTCTTTTAGCCAGCATTTTCAATGACCTCCTTTAGATTAATACGCCCTTCATAGTATGCCTTACCTACAATACAAGCATAATAATCACGTTTATTTACTTCATAGACATCTTCATCATCTTTTACACCACCAGAGACGACAAAGTTAATCTTAGAATTAGCGTGTATTTCTTCATAAAGAGGGAAAGAAGGTCCTGTGAGAGTACCATCCTTAGAGATGTCCGTACATACTATATATTTCACACCTCTGTCTTCTAGTTGATGAATAAATGTCAAATAATCTACATCACTTGTTTCAAGCCAGCCAGCAATACTGACCTTTCTATCTCTTACATCTACTCCTACGACTATTCTTTCTGGTCCATACTTCTTTAATGCTTCATCAAGAAAAGCAGGATTCTCAATAGCAGCTGTACCAAGAATAACACGATCTACCCCAATCTCCTCTAAATACATAGAGACTGTATCCATATCACGAATACCTCCTCCTAATTCCATTGGAATAGAAATAGAAGCACGTATTCTTTTAATTGTTTCTTTATTGGTTGCATGGGCATCTTTTGCACCATCTAGATCTACTACATGAAGATACTTTGCACCCATCTTCTCAAATCCTGCTGCTAATTCTTCAGGATGTGATGAATAAACAACTTTCTTATTGTAATCGCCCTTATAAAGACGGACTGCTTCTCCATCTTTTAAATCAATGGCTGGAATAACTAACATGAGACCAACTCCTTAAAGGCACGTAAGATCTTCTTACCAATCTCTCCACTCTTTTCAGGGTGGAACTGCGTACCCATGACATTATCTTTATATACAAAAGCAGTAATCTTCTTACCACCATAATTCACATAAGCCCCAATCTCATCTTCTGGACAACGAGCACTATATGAATGTACAAAGTAGACATAATCGCCTTCTTCTACATACTTTAATAAAGGATGAGACTGTTTAATAACTAACTGGTTCCATCCCATATGTGGAAGTTTTGCATCGACTTCCATCTTATCGACAGAACCTTTTAAGAATCCTAATCCTTTTGTATGTCCATTCTCACTGCCTTCTTCAAATAAAAGCTGCATTCCAATACAAATACCAAGTATTGGTGTTCCCTTGTCCTTCACTTCATTCAATACAGGTACAAGATGACATGCTTCTAAATTACTCATAGCTGCAGGAAATGCACCAACACCTGGAAGAATAATGCCATCCGCCTGACGAATAACTTCAGGATCATTTGTGACAACTACATCCATCCCCTGTCTTTTACAGGCATTTGTAACTGATCCTAGATTTCCTACATGATAATCAATAATCGCAATCATTTTATAACACCCCTTTACTTGATACTACCTGCCCAATATGGGCTTCATCAATTGTGACAGCCTCCTTGATGGCACGTGCCATAGATTTAAATATTGCCTCTATAATATGATGTGTATTCTTACCATAATGTTCATTAATATGTAAAGTCATGAAACAGTTATAGGCAAATGCACGGAAGAATTCTTCTGTCATTTCTACTTCATAGTTACCTAGATGAATATTATCTAGTTCTACATTAAAAACTAAATAAGGACGTCCACTGAAATCTAAGTCAGTCGTTACAAGTGCTTCATCCATAGGAATAGTGAAATGACCATAACGAGTAATACCACGCTTATCACCTAAAGCCTTATTGAAGCACTGTCCTAAGACAATCCCTAAGTCTTCTACAGTATGATGAGAATCAACCTGTAGATCACCCTTACATCTTACCTTTAAATCAAAATTACCATGGAAAGCAAGAAGCTCAAGCATATGGTCCATGAACCCTACACCTGTATCCACATCTGCTTCTCCTTTACCATCAATATTTAAAGAAACATATACATATGTCTCTTTTGTCTGTCTTTCTATTTCTGCCTGTCGCATAATTTAATCCTCAAAGCGTACCTTGATACTATTAGCATGTGCATCTAAACCTTCTAGATGTGCAAACTTCATAATATCATCCTTGAATGTACCAAGTACTGCCTGTGGATAATAGCTGAAAGCAGAATGCTTTACGAAATCATAAACACCTAACGCACTATAGAACTTAGCAGTACCACCTGTTGGTAATACATGGTTTGTACCGCTCATATAGTCACCTAATGGTTCTGGTGTATACTCACCTAAGAATATAGAACCAGCGTTCTTGATATTTGGTAATTGTTCTAATGGGTTATCTACTAATACTTCTAAATGTTCAGGTGCAATCTTATTAGATAAGTTAATACCTTCCTTGATACTATCTACAATAACAGCACCACCATAGTTATCTAACGAAGACTTGATGATATCTTTACGAGGTAAATCTTCTACCTGTCTAACTAATTCTTTATCTACATTCTTTACTAATTCTTTTGAAGTTGTAATAAGAATCGCACTGGCAAGCTTATCATGTTCAGCCTGACTCATTAAGTCAGCTGCGATATATTTAGGATTTGCGTTCTCATCAGCGACAATAAGAATTTCACTAGGTCCAGCAATCATATCAATATCAACGACTCCATAACATAACTTCTTTGCAGTTGCGACAAAAATATTACCTGGACCCACAATCTTATCTGCCTTCGTAATTGTATCAGTTCCATAAGCAGCAGCGACAACACCCTGTGCTCCACCACATTTATAAATCTTAGTAATACCAGCTACATAAGCAGCAGCTAAAATAACATCAGAAACCTTACCATCCTTCTTTACTGGTGTAATAATATAAAGATCTTCTACACCTGCAAGTTTTGCAGGTACGGCATTCATCATAACAGTAGAAGGATAAGTAGCAGTTCCACCTGGTACATATAAAGCCACTGTAGCGATAGGACGCACTAATTGTCCCATGATAACGCCATTATCCTTATACATAGTCCATGATTTTTCAATCTGGTTCTTATGATATTCAGTGATCTGATCCTTTGTGCGTTCTAGAATCTTCATGAATTCAGGTCCTACATTAGTAATAGCATCCATGATTTCCTGTTTAGAAACGATGAAATCATCCTTTCTAGATACGTGGAAACCATCAAACTTAGCACAGTATTCCTTTAATGCATCATCCCCATTTTCACGTACATTATTAATGATCTCACTGACTGCCTTATTGACTTCTTCAGATATTTCAGTTTTTCTTGTATGAAGTTTATTTTCTAGTTCTTCATAGTTTCCTTTATAAATCAATTCTTTTAACACTTTAGTGATCCCCCTTCTTTAGTGCATCCACTAGTTTGAATATTTCATCCTTCTTATATTTTAAAGCCACTTTATTCACAACCATTCTTGTAGAAATATCTGAAATCTTTTCAATCACTTCAAGACCATTGGCCTTAAGTGTAGATCCTGTTTCTACAATATCTACAATCGCATCAGATAAACCAACTACGGGTCCTAACTCTACAGAACCTTCTAGTTTAATAATTTCTACATCCTCCTGTTTAGATGCGAAATATTCTTTTGCGGTCTTTGTATATTTAGAAGTAATACGTTTACGACGATTAAATGTCTTTGTGCGGTATTCTGGATAAGCCGCTAACGCAAAATAACATTTACCAATCTCTAAATCTAATAACTCATAATAATCATCAAAATCAGATTCATCCAAAGTATCCTTACCAACAAATCCAACATCCACAATACCGTGTTCCAGGAAAGTCAATACATCATTTGCTTTCGCAAAGATCATTGAAATACCATCTTTTGTCTCTATTAATAACTCTCGATTTTTATTAAAAATAGGATCCATATCAAAGCCCTGCTGTTGTAATAACTTACATACCTGCTTTTCTATTCTTCCTTTAGTAATCGCAATCTTAATCATTGGCTTCATTCTCCTTTCCTATTGCATCCAATACATTATTTAAATGATATGAGAATCCAATAGAAGGTACGTTCTTATAGAAATGATCAAACAAATGGTCATAACGTCCTCCCTGGAGAATTGGATGGGCACTATAATAAGAGAATCCCTTCATCATAATACCTGTATAATAACTTCTCTCAGGTACCATACATAAATCAAAGATAATATTCTCTTTATGCTTAGAGAACTCATACAATGATTCCATCTCTTCAATAGCCTCTAGAAGTTCATCATCCTTCACAATCTCTTTCACTTCTCTTAAACACTTAATATCCCCAAAAGCACTAGGAAGAATTAATAAGAGTTTATTTAAATCTTCGTCAAAATCATGTGCTTCTACTAAATGTTTCATATCAGAACTTTTCTTTTTCTTTAAGATATCAGTAAGAGAACGATCCATTACAAGAGTCATTAAACGCTTATAGAACTTTGCAGAACCAAGTTCTAGTTTTAAATCACTTAAACCGATATCCTGCATTGTTTCTTCAATTAGTGATAAGCATTCCTGATCTCCCTCACGTCCTGGAAGACCAAACAACTCAATACCACCCTGGAACAATTCAGAACTTCTACCTTTATGTCGTGCCTGGGTACGATATACCTTACCAAAATAACTATAACGTCTTACTTCATCTGTATGAGCGTTACTATAAATACGTGCAATAGGTACAGTAAAGTCAGTTCTTAAAGTGATACGCTTTCCTTCATGGTTAATGAACTGAAACATTGTTTCTTCATTTGTCCCAAAACCACTTAACAAGTCTGCATATTCAAATGTAGGTAATAATAACTCCTGGTATTCATGTGCATTGAATGTTCTTCTTAAATGTTCTTCAATCGTACGCATTAAAGAAGCGTCCATTCTAGTTGCATCATTACTTTCTTCAGGAATCAGATATTTAAATTCTTCCAAAGTTATGTCCCCCTTATATATAAAAAGGAACAGGTCAATGACCTGTTCCATTATGTCATTGTTTCGTGTCCGTTTTTTTGAGTTGTATGTCAAAACGGGCTGTATCTAATTGATATAACCCTAACTAGAACCACGATGGTGATGGTGTAAATTGTTGACAAAAATTGTGTTTTTCATAAATAATCACCTCAGTTTTTAATATACTACCACATTTTATTTATAAAAAAAAGTATTTTAGTGAAGTTTTATATATAGTTATTGATAAATCATTTGCCTATTTACTGTAAAAAAAAACACCCTTAGGGGTGTTATCTCTTAATTCTAAATGGAGAAGCTGGAATACCTTCTACACTTTCTATTTCTACTTTAGGATTATCATCATTCGCATAAGCTAACATATGATAATTCTGAACTGGTATAATAAGCTTTCTATTTTTAATATGCCCTATACAGGCATGTCCATCTACAATTAAATGAACATCATTTTCTTTCATATCCTGATCATATGTCAAAGTCTCTTCATCTAATATAGGTGTAACTGGTGTATTCTTTTCATAAAGATAATGAGCCACACTATAAGCCAGACGTTTTCCTACTTCCTCTTTACTTGCTGGATGAATATAATCTGGATCACCTGTTTTAAGCGCCGTAACAAGATATGTATCTTTTATAGAACGTACAACGTCTCTTTGCACACGTCTTATTTCATCAAAGTGACTATTTTTATATTCAGGTAATTGAATAATAAAAAATGGAAAATCTTCGTGATAAGCACGACGCCAGCTTTGTATCAATGTCTTAAGTAGCTCACTGTAATACATATACTGTGGACTATCTTCCTCCCCCTGATACCATAACACTGCTTTGACAGGATAATCAAGAGTACATTTAAACATATGTTCATAAAGACTACCTGGTCTTCGATAATCATAATAACCTTTTGGAGGAGGCCATGGAGTATGTCCTACAATATTCTTAATTTGGGAAAGAGTCATATCAGGATGTGTATTAATACATTCCTTTAACTCTTTTTGATAGTTATTAAATACATTGTAATACTTTTCGGTTTCTTCTTTTTGTATATCTAATGATGGTAAATCATCATAATACGGATCATATACATTCTCTTTAAGTACATTGTTCTTTTTAAGAACTTCTTCTTCAATCCAGCATGAAGCACTTGTACCACCTTTATTATTAGAAATAATACCGATTGGTATATCTTCATCAAGATAATAACTAAAAAATGAAGCCACTGCAGAAAAGGATGACACTGTTTCTTCATTAAGTTCTTTCCATCTTTGATTATCGGCCTCAAAAGGATAGATATACTTTGGGACTGTCATGATACGAACATTAGAACGATATAAAGGAAGTTTCTTTTCCTTTGACTCTCTCATCTCTAATTCCATATTAGATTGTCCTGCTGCAAGATAAACATCACCTACAAGAATATCATTCAATACAAGCATATCTCTATCATCTGTAAGAATCATACGATAAGGTCCACCAGGTTGTTCTATTTTAAATGATATCTGCCATCTCCCATCGTTGACAGGCACTTTATATTCCTTTTTTAAAAAAGTCATTCTTACTTCTTTTTCTTCAGAAGTACCTGAAAGAATTATATCTTTATTTCTTTGTAGAACCATATGATTTGAATATGGGTAATCTAATTCCATTTTTAACACCTACTTCTCAAACTTATAATCTATTGAATTCAATATCTCCTTTAATGACTCTAATTTATCTGATTTATTATAATTTAGATAATGTGTATAGATAATATCCGTCATGACTAAAGCAGGAAACTCAGCAGAAATAATATGTGATACTGTCACATTCTTCACATGAGCCACCTTAACAATTTCATCAATAATATCATCATGATAAGCACGCTGCATAGAAGTCATAAGAACTGTTGTCGCATTCTTTTCATGCGCACGTTTAAGTCCCGCAATAACATTTGGATTACTTCCTGAAATAGAAATTCCTATTACTAACGACTCTGACTGAACACGCGGACTATTGGCAGTAATATCACTTTCTGAGTTAATAGCTTCCGCATCAAGACCTAAACGTATTAAACGTGATGCAAATTCCTTTGCGACAAGACCACTTGAACCAATGCCATAAATAAACACTCTTTTTTTTGAATCAAGAAGCTTTGCGATACGTATAATCTGATTATTATCCACTATCTGATAAGTCTGTTCCAATACTTCCTGATATTTATGTATAGAAAATGATGTTAATTGATCTAAACGCTTATTTTCTTTCATATTCGCATTAAAAGAAAAAACAAACTCTCTATAGCCACTAAAACCTAATTTCTTTGAGAATCGAGATAAAGACGCTTCTGAAACATATATTGTGGAAGCAACAGCCTTACTAGAAAAATCTTCTATTGTTCCATGAAGAAAATAGTCCGCAATCACTTTTTCTACTTGTGTAAAACTATCATATTTCTCTTCAATCATCGTTTTTGTACTTTTTAAATAATTATCCATATTATCACCCAAAACTATTCTATCACAAAATCATAGAATCATTGATGATATGCGTAAGGAGCTGATAGCCCTTCTCATTGGGATGAAGGCCATCTTCAAGTAATAATTCTTTTTTGTTTACAAATGAATCAAATGCATTAATGTAATTAACACTATCACCTAGATACTCCACAAAATGTTCATAAATATCTTTTAGAAATGCATTTGAACGTATACCACGCGCATGAGGATATCCTTGAATATCTTCATCACAAGGTAATGGTGAAAGAATAGTAATACGACAATTAGGTAAGTTCTTCTGTATTATACTTACTAACATCTGAATATTCGAGGCAATCTGACGGGGTGAATGTGTCACTGTGTTACCAAGATCATTTGTCCCTACATGTAATAAAACCTGAGCAGGTTTATATTTAATAACTGCTTCATCTACAATCCATAACAATTCATCTGTTGTAGCCCCTGCAATACCACAATTATAAATAGTTTTTTCTGGGAAATATTGATTCATATCATAAAACTCTATAATAGAATCTCCAAAAAATACTGTTTGTCCAGGCTGTGCTGTCTTTTGGTTATAAATAATATCTAACATTCTTTTAAGAGCATCTTCTCTTAATTGGTAAATGCCAGGATTATAAATCATCTGTTCTCTCATTTGAACTTTGCTCCTATCTCAAACATACGATGCCAAGGCATAATAACCTCTATAGAATTAATTGGATACTTATGAGAAATATTTAAAGTAGAATACTCTTTTAATAATGCCTCACCAATTCTTTTTTCTACTAAATCCTCTTTATCTTTAAAATCATAATAAGAAAGTCCGAGTTCAGGTAAATCTTCCTCAATCACCTTTTGTCTTACCTTAGCTTGATAGAAAACATCCTCTATCAAATGATATACAGTATTGGGTGCATGAATCTCTCCTACCTGTATTTCAGAAAGAACAGTCCCTGTTGTATTGCAGTTCGTATTCCATCCTGCATAACCCTTTAATTCTTCTAGAAGATTATAATGATCAAGATATCGAATCAATTCATAATCTCCACCATTCGCATAAGCACTATCAATCACACCTACACTTCTACCTTCTTCAACATATTCCTTAATTCTCTCCACAAAGCTCATTAACTGTCGATAGCTTGAATAAGAGACATCCTTTTTCTTATCAAATGATTCCTGCATAATTTTTCCTGGGCAATTCACTGCCAGAACTATATTTGCGTTAGAATCATCCATTACAAGTCTTGCCCCTGTTACAAGGATATGTGATTTTAAACTTTCAAACATAGGTCTATCCTCATAAAGAGGTACAATCTGTGGACCAAGTATAGAAGCATAAAATGGATAGATCTTAGGATGAACCTGATAGTAATCATTATAAGCTCTCGTCATAAGGGACATACCAACTTCATCAGCACCTGGATAAACCATTACCTTGAATTCTAAACACTTTTCTTTAATTTCTTTAAGAATGATCTTCTGATCTTTTGCGGTATAACCAAAAGGTGAAGAATCATCCTGTGGAATGACAAGAAAATCAATAACATTGTTTTCTAATAATTCAAGTGTTTTTGAATTCATTCTACAGTTTATAAGTCGTCTGTCTTCATAGTCTCTGATTACTTCTTCAGGTATATGAAGACTATTCTTTTCAATTTCTTCTTCACTCGTTAATGTTTCTCTTTCTTCTTTATCCTCTAAATACTTCTTTTTAAAAAGTGCATAACCATAATCTTCATAATAATCTGGCTCCTCCTCACTCGAATTATATTGAGGACAACGCATAATACATTGAAATGCATATATTTTAAGATGAGGATTAAGTGTCTTTAATTCCTGAAGAACATCTAGATGTTCTTCTAGAATATCCTCTGTAAGATGATGCAGTCTTGAAGAAAGTAATCCTCCATAAAGAAGCATATCTAGTGAAATAACTAAAGCATCCTGAGTGACTGCTTCTTTTAATAAATACTGTCTAATCTTATTAAATGAAGCAGGAATCTTCTTTTTTGGCAGGATATCCAATGGAGGCATTGTAAGATGAACTGAATGGTTAGAAGACACAATCATCTGAGGATAAATATAATTACATGGTCTTTCATCAAGTGGTAATAATAAGATACGCATACTACTCCTCCTTTATCTTTTCTAAAGCTTCTAAAATACTTTCTACGCAAATAGCACCTTCTACTTCTTCTTTTACATAATAGAATCGATGTGCATATTCCAACATTGCAAGATCACTTTCACTATCACCAATTGCATAGACTTCATCCTCTGGATACATGGTGCGAATAGCTTCTCCCTTAGATATATGTAATGGAACAATTTCTAATGATGTCTTACTTGTAAGAATCGCATCTACCTGTGTAAATTTCTTCTTTATAACTGTTTGGATTTCTTTTAAGTAATCCTCTTCCCCTACAACAAGATAAAGTACAACAGGTTGATAGGGTATAATATCTTTAAAATCCTCTTTAATAATTGATGAATCGTAAAATTCTTTCGGAAAATCCGGATCCCTTGGACTCATCCAATAACGATTAGATACTGTATTCATCTCTACTCTTACATTATACTCCTTTAGTAAATCATAAATTCCCATGGCATCTCGTTTATCTAACAAAGCAGCATTTAATTGATTTCCTTGATAAATCACAGCACCATTTTGAGATATTCTCTCAGTAATACCTAGATGATACTTTCTATTGATGGCTACAATATCATGATCTAATCGACCAGTGCATATAGCAAGTCTATAGCCTGATTCTTGATAATCATTAAGGAGAGAAAGGGTCTTCTCTCCTCCAATGATTTCATTCTTTGTATCAAGTAATGTGCCATCTAAGTCAAACACGATTACTTTCATAAATTATTTTTCTTCTTCCTTTTCTAATTCTTTATCCATTGCCTTAACAAATGGCATATAAATCAAAACAGAAATAACTAAACAAATAGCAGCTGTGATTAAACCGCCAATCTTACCACCTGTTGCAAGGAAACCACCCATTAGAGGAGGTGTAGTCCAAGGTGTCATAACATATGTATAACCCATAAATCCAGTGACAGTCGCAAGTGTACCAATACCTAAGCTGACAAGTGTTACAAGAATCATAGGAATAATTAATACTGGGTTCATTACTACTGGTAAACCAAACATGATTGGTTCAGAAATATTGAATAGTGATGGAATAAATCCAAGCTTTGCGATTTGTTTATAGTCTTTACGTTTAGAAACAATTAAAATAGCAAGAACTAATGCAAGCATATTTCCTGCGCCACCCATGAACATTAAAGAATCAGTAAATGGTTTTGTAAGAATATGAGTTGCAGCATGACCTGCAGTAATTGCAGCAGCATTCTGTGTTAAGTTAATTAAGAAAATAGGTTCTAGGATAGGCTGTGAAATAATATAACCTGTATGAATACCAAATCCCCATAAAAGCATATATAAGAAATAAATCACTACAATACCAGCTGGAGAAGTGATAATTGCAGTAAGTGGAGTCTGAATAAAGTTAAAGATCAAGTCATTTAAAGGTGTACCTACTGCATTTGTAATAAATCTTACAATACCAAAAATAAACATAGTAATAATAACTGGAATCATACTATTAAAGCTTCTAGCAATACCACTAGGAACAGAATCAGGCATCTTGATGATCAATGCTTTACATTTCATTAATCTTCTCATGATTTCCTCCATTTCCCCGCGCCTTCGTTGCGCGGACACAAATATATAACCAAACTCAAATCCACCAAAACTA
>NZ_JBEHVX010000015.1:0-36014 GCF_040227455.1 Catenibacterium sp. RTP21428st1_D7_RTP21428_210409
TAGTTTTGGTGGATTTGAGTTTGGTTATATATTTGTGTCCGCGCAACGAAGGCGCGGGGAAATGGAGGAAATCATGATAATAAGTCATGAGAGAGTTATAGTTCAAGTCTGTCTTTAATACCTTCTCTATATGATCAATACCCCTATTGTATTCTTCTATATCATCTCTTATATTCACAAATTCTTCATCTAGAATTTCTAGAGTCGCACTCAGTCTTGTGAGTCTTCTACGAATATCCTTAGGAATTTCATATTGTGACTTATACCCTAGACCATGTTCTACTTCAGCCCAAGAATGTTGGAGAATGGTTCTAATCTGTATTTCAAAGACTATATGACGATAATCTGAATATTCAATCATATTTAGTCTTGCTTCATTATATTTTACTAGTAAATGAAGAGAGTTATAACCGAAATCAATACGGTCATCATAGTTCTTCTTTCTCTTATCATTGTATTCCACAATATCAAAGTTCTGTTTAATCAACTTATAAATGACATCAATATCTGATTCAAACAATGTAATAATACGACAAGCAACGATATCTGTAATATCATTAACATCCTTGTACTTATGTTTTAAACAGATCTTACGCCTTAATGCGTCTTCTGTTTTAATACGTATCGCAAAATTAGAAATCTTTATATTATTCTTTGTAATGATATTTTCTATAATGTCTGTAATATCATGTTTTAATGAACGATAGAGATTCTGGTTATCATAATATTGCTGGATGATATGATCTTCAATTCTTTTATCCATCTTTTACACCTCTTAACTATCATACATATGATACATTAACTTAATGTGAAGAAAAAGCGAAAGATTAATTCTTTCGCTTTTGGTAGTTTCTTAAGTAATATATACCAGCCACACCCGCAATAATAAATACTATAGATGTAAGTTGGGCCATACGGATAGGGCCTAACATAAGTGAGTCTGTACGTAATCCTTCCACAAATACTCTCACAATACCATAACCGATAAAGTAAGAGAAAAACTGTTCACCTGTACATTGTGCTTTCTTCTTAACTACAAGAACAATCACAAGAAAAACAATCAAGTTCCCTACTGATTCATAAAGGAATGTAGGATGATGATAAGCCCCCTCAATATACATATTATTAATAATAAATTGAGGAAGATGTAATAGTTTGAGGAAGTTTAAAGAAACCGCTGAGCCAAATGCTTCATGGTTAAAGAAGTTTCCCCAACGACCACATGCCTGTGCAATGAGTACACCTGGCATAATCGCATCTCCTGCCACAAAGAACGGAATATCCTTCTTTTTAAAGAAGTAATAGCTATAGATGAGTGCTGCTATGATTCCACCTTGTATCGCAAGTCCACCATGCCATATCGCAATAATTTCTTCAGGATGAGACATATAGAGTTCTTTCCACATGAAGATGACATACCAGATACGGGCACCGACAATTCCTGTCATGAGTACTCCAAAGAAGTAATCTGATAAAATTTCAGAACTATAGCCTAATTTCTTAAAATTGTACTGACCTAGCAGATAAGCAATAAATGCACCAATAATGATACATACTGCATACATATGAATCTGCAGACCACCGATTTTAAGAAATATATTATATTCTGGAAAGAATTGCATAACTTACACCTGCTTACTTTTAATGTTTTCGAGGATTCTATTCACAAATTCTTTACTTGAATCAAATCCAGAATCCTTAAGCTGCATATTCATAACAGCCGCTTCAATAATAACTGACATAGAACGTCCACCAGTTACTGGTACAACGATCTTAGGAATAGGAACTGAAAGAATATCTTCTGTAACATCATCTTCTTCTACTCCAATACGTCTATATTCACGAGATGGTAACCATCTTTCTAACTGAATAATAAGGTCTACCTTTTCTTTTGGAAGAACACTCGCAGCTCCAAACATCTTAGAAGCATCAATAACACCAATACCACGGATTTCTAATAGATTCTTTAAAACTGTTGGTGCTTTCCCAATAATAGACTGCCCAATATGATAGAGTTCTACTGCATCATCCGCAATCAACTGATGTCCTCTCTTAATAAGTTCAAGTGCGATTTCGGATTTACCAATACCACTATCCCCTTTGATAATAACACCTTTACCATAAATATTTAAGAATACACCATGAATCTGTGTTTCAGGTGCTAATAATTCATCTAATTTACCCATTAAGTTAATAGAAACTCTTCCTGTTGCCATCTCTGTTTCAAAGATTGGGAAGTTTCTCTTACAAGCAATATTTCTAAGTATTTCTGGAGCTTCATATCCCTTTGCGATAATGATACAAGGTGTTTCATCATTCACTAACTTAGAAAAACAAGCCAATTGACTTTCCTTAGTCATTTCCTTAATAAATATATTTTCTTTATCACCTAATAGAATAATTCTTCTAAAATCACTATGTTTAAAGAAGCCGGCAAGTTCAAAACCAGGACGATTTATTTCTGCGACAAATACTTCTCTTTCTAAAGATTCTTCATCTCCAGATACACGTTTATAGGCTGGATTATTCATCAAGTCTTTTAGTTTTACGGACTTTCCCATAAAATACCTCCTTACAATAGGTTCTTAAGAAAGCGTCCTGTATGGCTCTTTTCACACTTTGCGACCTTTTCAGGGGTGCCTTCTACGACTATTGTACCACCATTATCGCCGCCTTCCAATCCTAAATCAATGATGTGATCTGCGACCTTAATGACATCTAGATTGTGTTCAATGACTAATACTGTATCACCATTATCCACAATCTTCTGTAATACAGCAATTAATCTATTCACATCATCACTGTGTAATCCTGTAGTAGGTTCATCAAGAATATATAATGTTTTTCCTGTTGAACGCTTCTGTAATTCTGATGCAAGTTTTACTCTTTGGGCTTCACCACCAGAAAGTGTCGTTGCACTTTGTCCTAGCTTAATATAGCCAAGTCCTACATCATATAATGCTTGTAGTTTAGTATGAATACGAGGAAGATTTTCAAAGAAAGTAAGTGATTCTTCTACAGTCATTTCTAATACATCATAGATATTCTTATCCTTATAAGTGACCTGTAATGTTTCCTCATTATAACGATGTCCATGACATTCTTCACAAGGTACATAAACATCTGGTAAGAAGTTCATAGAGATACGTTTAACACCATCTCCCTGACATGCTTCACAACGTCCACCCTTCACATTAAATGAGAAACGTCCCTTATCATATCCACGTATTTTAGCTTCTGGAGTCTTCGCAAATAAATCACGAATATCATCAAAGACACCTGTATAGGTAACTGGATTAGAACGTGGTGTACGACCAATTGGTTCCTGTGATACTTCAATTACCTTATCAATATTTTCTATACCACGTATTTCTTTATGTTTACCTGGTAGTTCTCTTGAACGATAAATCTTTGCACGTAATGCTTTACATAAAATATCATTCACTAAAGTAGATTTACCTGAACCAGACACACCTGTAACCGCAATAAACTTACCTAATGGGAACTTCACATTAATATTCTTTAAGTTATGTTCCTTAGCCCCACGTACTTCTAAATAAAGACCATTGCCTTTATGTCTTGTTTTAGGAACCTTAATCTTCTTTCTACCAGATAAATAATCACCAGTAATAGAATTTTCATTGGCAGCGACTTCTTCAGGTGTACCATAGGCAACTACCTGTCCACCATGAATACCAGCACCAGGTCCAATATCAATAATATAATCAGATTCACGCATTGTATCTTCATCATGTTCTACAACAAGAACACTATTTCCTAAATCACGCATTTCCTGTAATGTATGAATAAGTTTCTCATTGTCTCTTTGATGAAGACCAATAGACGGTTCATCTAATACATATAAAACACCTGTTAAACGTGAACCAATCTGAGTAGCTAGACGAATACGCTGTGCTTCACCACCAGATAATCCTCCAGCACGTCTAGAAAGTGTTAAATATCCAAGTCCTACTTCATTTAAGAATGTCAAACGATCATGAATTTCTTTTAAGATCAAATGGGCAATCTTTTCTTCCATTTCTGATAACTTTAAGTTTTCTACAAACTCCAAAGCTTTCTCAATAGAAAGATTCGTAAATTCAATGATATTCAAACCACCCACCTGTACACTTAAGACCATTTCATTCAGTCTTGCACCGTGGCATGTAGGACAGGTATGTTCAGCCATAAATGAGGCATACCATTCTTTAGACCATTTAGAAGATGTTTCTTCATAGCGTCTTTGTATAAGTGTAACAACACCTTCAATATAGTTTGTTGTACGAGAAACATTACCAGAAGAAGAAACAATTGTATAAGTAATAGGATCATGTGAACCAGTAAAGATAATATCTCTTTCTTCTTCATCAAAGTCCTTTAAAGGTTTATCTAAGTCAATATGATAATATTCACATAGTTTTAAGAATCTCTGCCATTCAATACGATCAGTACCAACTGCTGTCTTAAAATAACGAATACCACCTTCATTAATACTTAAGTTCCAATCTGGTACTAATAAATCCAAATCAACTTCTTCCTTAATACCTAAACCTTTACAATCAGGACAAGCACCTAAGGGATTATTAAATGAGAATAAACGTGGTTCTAGTTTAGGAACAGAGAAACCACAAATAGGACAGGCATAGTTAGAAGAGAAAAGCTTTTCTGTACCCTGAGTCAAATTCTCTACAATAGCTTCACCATCTGTAAGTTTTAAAGCTGTTTCTAAAGATTCTATGAGACGTGTACGATATCCTTCTTTTTTCTTGATACGATCGACAATAACATCGATAGTATGTTTTTTATTTTTTTCTAGAGTAATGTCTTCATCAAGAGTATACATGTTTCCGTCTACCTTAACTCTGACATACCCTTCTTTTCTTAATTTATCAAAGAGATCTTTATGTGTCCCCTTTTGGTTCATTGCCATACGTGCAAGTATCTGTAATTTATCTCCATCATCATATGTATCCACAATATCACCCATCTGTTTTAATGTCTGGGCTTCTATCTTAATACCATGATGAGGACAATAAGCATGTCCTACACGTGCATATAATAAACGTAGATAATCATAAATCTCAGTCACTGTACCAACAGTAGAACGTGGATTATTAGATGTTGTTTTCTGATCAATCGCAATAGCGGGTGATAAGCCTTCTATTGAATCTACATCAGGTTTTTCCATTCCACCTAAGAACTGTCTTGCATATGAGTTTAATGATTCTACATAACGTCTCTGACCTTCTGCATAGATTGTATCAAACGCAAGAGATGTTTTACCACTTCCTGATAAACCAGTCATAATGACTAATTGATTCTTAGGAATATCTATATTCACATTCTTGAGGTTATTGACACGTGCACCTCTAACCGCAATGACATCCTGTTTCATTCTTCAACCTCCTTATAATCACTTCTTTATTTAAACCTTGTAATTGGTAATCATAGGCAAGAGAAAGGATTTTAGAATAATCCTGATGATTCTCAAAACCTTCATTAATTAAATCTTTACCTGTCACAATAGCTGCAGGTGCATGATCCCCACAAATAGAAATCATTTCCTCTACATATTCATTTAACTCATTAATAGAAGCACTTGTGACCATACCTCTACCTAACTTATCACATCTTGCAAGATAAAGAAGATCTTTTAGAGGAGCCTTCTGATCAATTGCTTTTAAGAAGCGTAAGAATTTGATCTTTCTTGCATGATTACGAGAAAATGTAGGTAATACCATATGATATTGAACCATAGTATAAATATATTTCTGCTGTTTATGAGAAAGAATAAGATCTACCTTCTCATTAAAGAGAGCTGCCCCTTCTTCTGCATGACCATAAGCATGTCCTTCTGGTGTTGTCACTAGTGGTTTACCTATATCGTGTAATAAAGCACTCCACATAAACCATAACGGTTCACTTGTATGATGCTTACATAAAGCTGCTAAGTCAGTCACCAACATTGTATGATTCCATACACTACCTTCTGGATGATAGTCAGTTCTTTGATGTGTTGTGACTAAATCTTCTAAATAGAATGGTAAACCATGAATATCTCTTAAGAAATTAAATCCCTGTGAAGGATATAATCCCATCAATATCTTACAATATTCTGTATAAATACGTTCGATACTTAAAGTCTCTAATCCACCTTCTTCTACAATAGATTGACAAAGATTCTCTGTGTCTCCATCCATCTTAAAGCCATAGCGTGACATAAAAGAAGCACCTCTTAATACACGTAATGGATCTTCTGAGAAATGATCTTTATTTGTAGCACGTAAAATACCATTCTTTAAATCTTCCTGTCCTGAATAGAAATCAATCACTTTCTCTGTTTCTACATCATACAACATACTATTAATAGTGAAATCTCTTCTAGCACAGGCTTTTTCTAAAGGAAGATCTGGATCCACAATAATATTAAAATCCTGATGCTTCAGTCCTGTCTTCTCTTCTATTCTAGGTAAGGCAAATTCATAACCTTCTAATGTAGAAAGATGTACAACCGCAAAGGATGCACCCATCACCTGTACTGTTCCAAAGGGAGATAATACTTCCTTTAAAGCCTCAAAAGAGAGGTGATGTACTTCTACATCAATATCTTTAGATCTTCTTTTTAATAGAAAATCTCGTACACACCCTCCTACTAGATATACATGTCCTCCTGCCTGTTTAATTGCCTCAAAGACATCTAATGCGAGAGGTGTGAGATTAAACTTACTTTCCATCTTTAATCTCCTCTATCATATCGCGTAATTCCATAGCTCGTTCAAAGTCAAGCACCTTAGCTGCTTCCTTCATCTGTCTTTCTAATTCCTCAAGAAGACCCTTCTTATCCTTCTTAGGTGCCTTACGGCCTTTCTTGACAAGCTTCTGTGCTTCATCAATGACTTCCTGACCATGGATTGCTTCTCTAATTTCTTTCTTGATAGTTGTAGGTGTAATACCATGGGCTTTATTATAAGCTTCTTGTATTTCTCTACGACGACTTGTTTCATCAATAGCACGCTGCATTGAATCAGAAATACGGTCTGCATACATGATTACATGACCATCCGCATTTCTTGCAGCACGACCAATTGTCTGAATCAATGAACGTTCACTTCTTAAGAACCCTTCCTTATCTGCATCTAAAATACATACAAGAGAGACTTCTGGAAGGTCTAAACCTTCTCTTAATAAGTTGATACCAATTAAGACATCATATTTACCTAAACGTAAATCTCTTAATATTTCTGTACGTTCTAATGTCTTTGTTTCTGAATGAAGATAAGCGACCTTTAAACCAAATTCCTTAAGGTAATCAGTTAAATCTTCAGCCATTCTCTTTGTAAGAGTCGTAATAAGTACACGTTCATTTCTTTCTATACGTAATTGTATTTCACTAATGATATCATCAATCTGATCTTCAATAGGACGTACTTCAATAATAGGATCTAATAATCCTGTTGGACGAATAATCTGTTCTACATATTCACCATGTACACCTTCTAATTCATAATCACCCGGTGTGGCAGATACATATATTGCCTGGGGAATAAGCTTTTCAAACTCTTCAAACCGAAGTGGTCTGTTATCTAAAGCACTTGGTAAACGGAAACCATATTCTACCAATGTTTCTTTACGGCTTCTATCTCCATTAAACATACCTCTGATCTGTGGAAGCATAACATGAGATTCATCAACAATAAGTAAAAAATCATCCGGGAAATAATCTAATAAACAATAAGGTCTTTCTCCTGGTTTTCTACCATCAATATGACGTGAATAGTTTTCAATACCTGGACAGATACCTACTTCTCTCAACATTTCAATATCATGTCTTGTACGGTTGTCTATTCTTTCATATTCAAGAGGTTTTGCGGCATCTTGATAATATTGTAGACGTTCTTTTAATTCTTCTTCTATCGTATCACAGGCATGAAGCATCTTTTCACGACTTGTAATATATTCTTCAGCCGGATAAATTGTATAAGTATTATAAGATGCTTGAACATGACCTGTCAGAGGATCTACTTCTGTAATACGATCTACTTCATCACCAAATAATTCAATACGTATAATATAAGATTCAGTATGACCTGGTACTATTTCAATGACATCACCACGTACTCTAAAAGTACCTTTGGCCTGGTCCATATCATTTCTAGTATATTGTCTATCTACCAAGAATGTAAGTAATTCACGTCGATCTATTTCTTGTCCTACACGTAAAGAGAAGATCATTTCTTGATAACTTTGTGGATTACCTAACCCATAAATAGCTGCCACAGAGGCCACGACAATTGTGTCTTTTCTTTCTAATAAAGAATTCATAGCAGCAGCTCTTAACATCTCTATTTCTTCATTTGTCTGTGATTCTTTATCAATATATGTATCACTCTTAGGTATATAGGCTTCTGGCTGGTAGAAATCGAAGTTTGAAATAAAGTATTCTACACGGTTTTCTGGAAAGAATTCCTTTAATTCACTATATAACTGTCCTGCAAGAGTTTTATTATGTGATAGTACAAGAGTAGGTTTATTCACCTGTGCAATGACATTCGCAAAGGTAAATGTCTTACCAGTTCCTGTACCACCTAATAATACCTGTGTCTTTTTACCTTGATGAATACCTTCTACTAATTCTTTAATAGCCTCGGGCTGGTCACCCATTGGTTTAAATTTTGATACAAGCTTGTAAGACATAAAATCCCTTCTTTCTATATTAAAGTAAGTACCTTCTGTAAACTATTATCATATTCCTTATGACTTAATCTTTCTGTAAGTACAGAAACCATGCATTCCTGATCACTATATTCTAATACGCCATCTACAGTCAATCCATGATCCTGTTCAAAACGTTTTAATGCATCACTCACTCCTTGTGAGAAATAACCATCTGTACGACCTGGATTATAACCTAACACATCTAATAATCTTTCCATCACAATAATAAAATTATTCACATTATCCACATAAAACTTATCACTATAATAAGTGAAATAAGCTGATAAGAGAGATTGATCCTCTACAGTGACATCTGGAGTCCATCCCTTCTTATTAATATTCACACCCTTAGGTGTATACCACTTTGCATAAGTGTATTTCAATACAGAACCATCAGATAAGTTTGTCTGTGCCTGGATAGTCCCTTTCCCATAAGACTGCTGCCCAATAAGTTTATATCCCTGTATTTCTTTAAATGTACCTGCACATAATTCAGATGCACTGGCTGTTCCACTATTCATTAAAATATAACCATTAGAAAATGCATAATGTGTCTTACTATTATCCTTATATGTTTCAGTCTGACCCTTCTTATTCTTAACAGTAAAGAGTGTCTCTCCCTTCTCATTAAATAAAGAAAGCAGATCTCTAGCAGCAGTAATATAACCTCCACCATTACCTCTTAAATCTAGAATAATATCTGAGACATTCTGTTTCTTAAACTCTTTTAAAGCTTTTTCTACATGCTGAGCAGTTGTATCACCAAAAGTAGAAATATTCACATAACCATATGTTTTATTATTTGTAGTACCTACATAATAAGTCACATCAGAGCTAAAATTCTTACGTACTGCTTTCACATTTAAAGTCTGTTGAAGTCTTTTTATCTTTAAAGAGACTTCAGTCCCTTCATTTCCTTTAATATATTCCTGCATTTCAGTACTAGTCATGCCAGAAAGTGATTTGTCATCAGCATCAGTAATGATATCTCCTGCTTTAAGACCTGCTTTTTCTGCACTGCTTCCTTCAATAATACCAGTTAATAAAGCACCGCTGTGTACAGGTGAGAAATAAACACCAATACCACTGTAATTACCATTAATATCACTATTAAATTCTTTATTCTCCTGTGTAGACATATAAGAAGAATGTGAATCACCTAAACCATCTACCAATCCTTCAATCATACGATCTTGAATAGATATTTTAGAATCAGTTGTATCCAGCCAATTATTATTAAGAAGTTCTACTACTTCATCTACTACTGTCGTATTTGTCTTATCTTCAGCACTCGCATCACTATTATGAAATACTAAATAACCACTCCCAAATCCAAGAGCTAAACATAATACACCTATGACTATATATTTGATTAATAAGTTTTTCTTTCTTTTATTTAATTCCATGTTCAAGTCACCTCGTTTCATTATTTTATCATAACATGACTGTTTTGAGTAGAAACTTGACCAAAAAGAAAAGATCCCTATAATAGGGATCTTCCATTATTTAATTCAGATCTGATTAAGCTAATTCTGAGAAATACTTGATTGTCTTAACCATGTTAGAAGTGAATGAGTTTTCATTGTCGTACCAAGATACAACCTGAACTTCACTATTTCCATCAGGTAAAGCTGTAACCATAGTCTGAGTTGCGTCAAATAATGAACCGTAAGTCATTCCAACGATGTCAGAAGATACGATTTCGTCTTCATTGTAACCGAATGAATCAGTTGCAGCAGCCTTCATAGCAGCGTTAACTTCATCAACAGTAACAGTACCCTTAACAACAGCTGTTAAAACTGTAGTTGATCCAGTTGGAACTGGTACACGAACTGCAGAACCGATTAATTTACCATTTAATTCTGGGATAACTAAACCGATAGCTTTTGCAGCACCTGTAGATGATGGTACGATGTTAACTGCAGCAGCTCTAGATCTTCTTAAGTTACCTTTTCTCTGTGGTCCATCAAGAAGCATCTGGTCACCAGTGTAACCATGAACTGTTAACATGATACCACCCTGGATTTCTGCTAACTTGTTTAATGCATCAGCCATTGGAGCTAAGCAGTTTGTAGTACAAGAAGCTGCAGAGATAACCTGATCATCTGCTGTTAATGTTTCGTTGTTTACGTTGAATACGATAGTCTTAAGATCGTTTCCAGCTGGAGCTGAAATAACAACCTTCTTAGCACCTGCAGCTACATGAGCTTCAGCTTTTGCTTTTGAAGTGTAGAAACCAGTACATTCAAGAACTACGTCTACGTCTAATTCACCCCAAGGTAATTTAGAAGCATCTGGTTCTTTATAGATAGTGATTTTCTTACCGTTAACAGTGATGAAATCTTCTCCTGCTTCTACTGTATCAGCATGAGCATATTTACCCTGTGAAGAATCATACTTTAATAAGTAAGCTAACATTTTAGGTGAAGTTAAATCGTTGATAGCTACTACTTCATAACCTTCTGCATCAAACATCTGTCTGAATGCTAAACGACCGATACGGCCAAATCCATTAATTGCAACTTTTACTGCCATAATATGACATTCCTCCTTAAATAATTTCTATTTGTATTATAATCCAGCACTTAACTAAAATCAACTATTTCACAAGG
This sequence comes from Catenibacterium sp. RTP21428st1_D7_RTP21428_210409, assembly GCF_040227455.1. Classification (NCBI taxonomy): domain Bacteria; kingdom Bacillati; phylum Bacillota; class Erysipelotrichia; order Erysipelotrichales; family Coprobacillaceae; genus Catenibacterium; species Catenibacterium sp. RTP21428st1_D7_RTP21428_210409. The sequence continues at coordinate 11,328 of NZ_JBEHVX010000015.1, forward strand.
ATTTATGTAAAGGTAAACCCTTTCATCAAAACTTTTTTTAATGTTTAGAACAAAACACAAAAATGAAGCATAAGCATGTAAAAACTATCTTAATTTATAGAAAAAAAGAATAAGGATTTCTCCTTATTCTTCTTCACCATAGTTATCTTCAACTAAGCCTTCGTCTTCTTCTTCAGCGCTTTCTTCTGATTCATCTTCATTGTAGATATCATTCATATCGATATGCACTTCTTCGAATCTATGTCTTGTTCTAAGATCCCATTTGTTTTCACCAACAGTGATCATACGACCATCTAAGATCATATTTGTATAGAATAATGATTCGTTATCATCTTTCTGTTCTTCATCGAATTCTTTCTTTTCAGCAACTTCTTTCCAAATATCATAGAAACTCATTGCTCCTGCTGATTTAGTAAGAATTTCGAATGCGATATTTACCATTGACTCTTGTCTGTAATCCATAGTAGCCTCCTACATCTTTTCTGGTGCATGGACACCAATTAAGTTTAATGCGTTTGCAAGTGTAATGCGTGTTGCTTCTACAAGTGCTAAACGTTGAGATGATAATTCTTTGTTTTCTTCATCAATTACATGACAGTCACCATAGAATGAATGGAATAACTGTGCTAATTTCTGAATATAGTTTGCAATCTTATGAGGGGCTCTTGTACGAGCTGCATCATTGATTGTGTTTTTGAATTCATTAATGTGTTTTAATAATTCAATTTCTTTTGGGTTATTAATCAATTCAAAGTGATCTGCAGGTTCAATGTTCTTTTCTGCTGCTGATCTCATGATTGAACACATTCTTGCATGTGCATACTGTGCATAGTATACAGGGTTTTCATTTGACTGTGATTTTGCAAGTCCTAAGTCAAAATCAAATGGTGTGTTCGCTGCTTTCGCTACAAAGAAATAACGAGTTGCATCTACACCAATATCATCAATTAAGTCACGAATAGTAACAGCGTTACCAGTACGTTTACTCATCTTAACTACTTCACCGTTTTCAACCATTCTTACCATCTGTAAGATATCGATATTTAACTGATCTGCATTATAACCTAAAGCCTGAATAGCTGCTTTCATACGATTGATATAACCATGGTGGTCAGCACCAAGTAAGTCAACTAAGTAATCATAACCTCTGTTCATCTTACTTAAGTGATATGCGATATCTGGTGTGAAGTATGTATAACTTCCATCAGTTTTAATAAGAACACGGTCCTTATCATCACCAAAGTCAGTTGTTCTAAACCATAAGGCTCCATCCTGTTCATATGTATAGCCTTTTTCTTTTAACTTATTGATTGCAGGTTCAATCTTATTACCTTCATATAGAGAAGTTTCAGAGAACCATACATCAAATGATACACGGAATTCCTTTAAGATATCTTTGATCTTCTGTAATTCATGTTCAGTACCAACCTTACGGAAATAAGCAATAGCTTCTTCTTCAGTTAACTGAGTTAAAGCATCTCCTTCTTTTTCCTTGATACTCTTCGCAATATCAATGACGTCCTGTCCCATATATCCATCTTCAGGAATTGGACGTTCAATATCAAATAATGCAAGATAACGGCTGTATAGAGATAATGCAAGGTTAGTGATCTGTTTACCTGCATCATTAATATAATATTCTCTAGTTACATTATAACCTGCTTTAGTCATAATACGACAGATAGAATCACCTACTGCAGCACCCTTTGCATGACCTAAGTGTAAGTCACCTGTTGGGTTGGCAGAAACAAATTCTACGTTATATTTCTTTCCTTCACCGAAGTGAGTCTGTCCATAATTATCCTTTTCTGAAAGTACTTCAGTAATTACTGAAGTAAGCGCATCATTTTTCATAAAGAAGTTAATAAAACCAGGACCAGCAATTTCTACTTTTTCTACATGTGCTGCTTCCTGATTAAGTGAATCAACAATGGCTGTCGCAATTTCACGAGGATTCTTATGGAGTGTTCTTGTCAGCTGCATTGCAATGTTAGTAGAATAATCACCATGAGTAGAATCCTTAGGAATCTCAACCATGATATTTTCAGGGGTGATATCTACTGCTTCAAAGCACTTTTTAACAGACTGACCAATGGCGATTTTTAGTGAGTTTTCAAGCTTATTTTCAGCCATCTTGTATTCCTCCTTTTTTATTTCATACTCTAAATAATGTATCACAAAATGTTGGACTGTCAAGAATTTTATAGAAGTGGAGAGAATAATCTCAATAATCCTTCTACGAGTCCTTTAAAATGACGGCTGTCATCTATTTTTACAGGTGCACAGATTTCATTCATTTCTCTAAAATCTCTCTTGATTGCAGATAAACATTCTGCTTCATATAATAAGACATTGCATTCAAAGTGTAAGTATAAAGAACGATAATCAAAGTTGATTGTTCCTACTGTAGCTGCTTTACCATCAACTAACATGACTTTCGCATGTAAGAAGCCTGGTAAATATTCATACACCTCAATACCAGCACGAATGAGATCATAATAATAAGAACGTGTCACTCTAAAGACAATCTTCTTATCCGGTACATGAGGGACATAGAGTCTGATCTTAACACCATTCTTAGAAGCAAGGCACAATGCCTTCAACATAACATCATCAATAATAAAATAAGGTGTCATAATATCAATACTTCTAGAAGCATGTGTAATCATATTTAAATAAACTGCTTCTCCAACACCTTCATCATCTAATGGATCATCTCCATAGGGTAATACATAACCTGTATTCTTAAATGGTTCAGGATGATAGGTATGTGGTTTAAACTGTTCTATCTCTTCTCCATGATATTCCTTATGATAAGCATAGAAGGTTGATAGAAACATAGATGTCAAAGACCATACTGCTTCTCCTTCTAAACGAATACCTGTATCCTTCCAATGTCCAAAACGCATCTTACAGTTAATATATTCATCTGCTAAGTTAAAACCTCCAGAATAACCAATATAACCATCAATCACACAGATCTTACGATGGTCTCTATGGTTCTGGCTTAAAGAGAAGACAGGAATAAAACGGTTAAACATCACTGTTTTAATGCCTGCTTCTTCTAATTTTTTTGCAAAGTGAAGAGGTACAGTTGTAAAGGAACCAAAGTCATCAAAGATAAAGCGTACATCAACACCTTCTTTAACCTTCTGTTTTAAGATTCCGATGATTGTATCAAACATCAGTCCTTTAGAAACAATAAAGTACTCCATAAAGATAAAATGTTTTGCATGTAAAAGATCTTTAATCATATCCTGATAGTTATAATCACTTAATGAATAGTACTTACATTCTGTATGATTATATATAGGGAATGATTGTCTATTGAGATAATCTAAAGAAATAATCTTCTTATTAATAATCTGATTTCTAATAACCGGATCCTGATGTCTTGTTTCATTAAAATATTGTACTTCTGGCTGAATCTTTCTTTTTAACCAGCGTGATGGTCTCTTGTTACCTAACAAGAGATAAAGTAATCCTCCTGCGTTAGGCAATAACATTATAAAGAAGATCCATGTCATCTTATAGTTTGTATTCTCATCTTTACTAATCAAATAAAAGATCATAAATGCGGAAAGTGAGATAAATAAGAAACGAACCACACCATTAAAGTCTGTGAGTATTGCTGCAAAGTATACAAGATAAATAGCCTGAATACAGATGAGCGCAATATAAATCACAATCGGACTTAGTAAGAACTGGATAAAACGATATAGATATTCAAAGAACAATGCTGTAAAACGTTTTATATATTTCATGAAGGCACCCCTTCTTCATCTATATCAGAGTAATGCACCATCATATAAGCTTTTGTTACAAGATGTTCCTGATCATAGAGTTCATAGATAAATTTCATTGTACCTTCTCTATATTCTAAAGAAATCACTTTTGTATGAAGTTCTACAACACCATAAGGCAATGTATATTTATTCGGTACACGCATATCCTTATTAAAGTGTAATACAGATTGATCATTCACAAGATGTACATGTGTATCATCATATTGGATATGCATTGGTTTTCCTTCTACTTCAAAAGAGATATGATGAACACCTTTTACTTCATAATGGTCTCCTATCTCTTTGTATTTTACTTTTTCTTTGACAGGGCCATTGACTAATAAACATTCATAAGAAATTCTTTTTTTCATCATCCTACCTCCTTAATTATATAGTAACCTTCTGTACGATACCCATTTTCTAGATAAAAATCAAGAGATTGTGAATAAGGAATGATCTTCACTACACACATATGTTGTTTCTTGAAGAAATCCTCTATAGCACCTAATACTTCTTTCTCATAGAATTCTCTACGATCATCAGGAAGTAATACAATATCTTTTACACAATCATCAATAATATGTGCACATCCTATAACATGATCTTCTTGATAGAATTCTAAGAATAATCCTTCCTGATTCCATTCTTTAGAAGCCTGTTCAAGGATATAGTGTGTACCCTGTGCATCCTTATATTTATTAAAAGACTGATATCTAAAAGATGAACGTCTAATAACTTGTCTTGTAGAGAAGATTTTTTGATCCTGTTTGGCTTTACCTAATAATATAGCTTGTACAATTTCTGATTCTTCTGGTAATGAACTAATTGTTCCATCTTGTTTAAGTATTTCTACTTCATTTGCATGTCTGACCTCCATACGTTTATAAGGTACCTGATTCATAATCGCATCACTTGTGACATAATAGCGAGGATCCAGTCCTTCTTCTATACATATCTTTCGTGTATTTTCATAATCTTCATCACCCTTAAGTGTACGATATTTAAATAATTCTCTTTCTAATAAACGAGTCGATAAATCTTTAAGAATTGTATCATCTTCATCCATAAAGCATCTTATATAATAGAGTAATGATGTTTCATCAAGTCTTACAAATTGTTCAGGTGTGAAACTATCTTCTAAGAAAGGAACGAGAAGTGGAAATGAAGATTTAAAGGTATAGTTTTGTTTATATAAGTCCTTTACACGTTTCATAACACTCCCTAGTACTTGTTCATAACTTCTAGATACGGGATGATAATACACCTGCCAATACATATAATAACGAGCTAGAATATAATCTTCTATTGCCTGTACACCGGAAGATTTAAAGACAATACGATTATCTACAATACGCATAGTACGTAATATTCTTGATAAATCAAACTGTCCATAAGTCACACCACAGTTATAAGAATCACGTAGAAGGTAATCCATACGATCAGCATCAACCTGACTAGAGATCATCTGCACCAACATTGGTTTATCGGCTTTCTTTTCTATAATACGTGCCACATCTTCAGGCAAATAAGGATCAACCTGTGAGAGGACTTCATGTACCTCTGTATGTCCTCTAATAAGAGCTGTGGTCATCTCTTCATGATTATAATGAAAGATTCCCTCAAATGAATGAGAGAAAGGACCATGTCCTAAATCATGTAATAAAGCGGCACATAATACAGTTAAACGTTCATAGTCTGTTAAGTGGTTTTTGACTTGATCTAATTCTGTCATTTGTCGAGTTATTTCATAAACACCTAAAGAATGGACAAAACGTGAATGTTCTGCACTAGGAAATACCATGGATGTACCTCCTAACTGTTTAATACGTCTTAAACGTTGAAATTCTTTTGTATTAATCAGTTTCCAGATAGGCATATATTCAACACGTATATAATCATGAACAACATCTCTAAATACTTTTGTATCAAATAAACGGTAATCTTCTAAATGCATGGTATCACCTTCCTTATTAGGGTTATTTTATCATTTTTAAGAGTTATTTGCGAATGATATAGGTTATAATAGCTATGGAGGTATATTTATGTATATTGATGAAATTTATGCTGCACGTGATTATATTCAGTCACGCTATAAAAATCCTATTGATGTTGCCATTGTATTAGGTTCAGGTTTAGGACCACTTGCTGATGTGATTAATGAACCTGTAGAAATTGATTATAAGGATATCCCTTATTTCCCTGTTTCTACTGTACCAGGACATGCTGGTAAACTTATTATTGGTGAAATTGGTGGTAAAACTGTTGCCTGTATGAAAGGTCGTTTCCATTTCTATGAGGGCTATGATATGCAAAAAGTCACAATGCCTATTCGTGTATTTAGTGCTTTAGGTATTAAGAACTTAATTGTGACTAATGCCTGTGGTGGTGTAAGAGATGATTTAAATCCAGGACAGATTGTAATTATTTCTGATCATTTATCATTTATGATGCCATCGCCTTTAAGAGGACCTAATCTAGATGATTTTGGACCACGTTTTAAGGATATGACTGATGTTTATACATCAACATTACGCTCTCTTGCCTTTGAATCTGCAAAGAAAGTAAATGTAGATGTAAAAGAAGGCGTTTATTGTTTCTTTAAAGGACCACAATTTGAAACACCTGCAGAAATCAGAGCATTCAAGACACTTGGTGCAGATATGGTAGGTATGTCTACAGTGCCTGAAGCTATTGTTGCAAGACATTCTGATATGAAGATTTTAGGTATTTCACTTGTGACTAATAAAGCAGCAGGATTATCTAATAATGAATTAAATCATATAGAAGTCATGGAAGCAGCAAATAGTGCAGAAGAAAGACTTGTAAAGCTTGTAAAACAGATTTTGAAAGACATGTAATAAAGACCAGCTCTCGCTGGTCTTTTATATTAGTCTAGATCTTCACCGTTAGATTCAATGACTTTCTTATACCAGTAGAAAGAGTCTTTCTTACTTCTCTTCATAGTACCAGTACCATCATCATGTTTATCTACATAAATAAAGCCATAACGTTTTCTCATTTCTCCAGTACCTGCAGAAACAAGGTCAATACAGCCCCAAGTTGTATAACCGATTAAATCAATACCTTCTTCAATCGCTTTATCCATTTCTTTAATATGTGCACGGTAGTAGTCAATTCTATAATCATCATGAATAGAACCATCTTCTTCTACTGTATCAAAGGCACCTAAACCATTTTCTACAACCATTAATGGTAATTCATAACGGTCATAAACAACCTCAAGATAGTATCTTAATCCCTGAGGATCTAATGCCCATCCCCAATCAGAATATGTTAAGTAAGGGTTACGTACACCAAATGACATATTACCACCTACTGTATCTTCATTCTTGTGAGTTGTAATAGACTGAGACATATAATATGAGAATGTATAAAGATCAACAGTACCATTCTTTAGTTCTACTAGATCCTGTTCAGTGATATCTAATTCTACATTATGTTCCTTCCATAAGCGTTTTGCATATGTTGGATATTTACCTTTACATTGAACATCTCCGCAATAGAAGATACCTTTTTCCCATTTATAACGATTAAAGAGAATATCTTCTGGATCAGAAGTGAGTGGATAATAAGTAATACCACAGATCATGCAGCCAATCTGATAGTCAGGATCAATCGCATGACCAATCTGTACAGCTCTTGCACTCGCTACAAACTGATAATGAAGATGCTGATATGCTTCCTGGAAAGCTTCATCACTTGCATTATCTGGTAAGAAGTTGATTGTATTATTAATTTCATTAAATGTAAGCCAGTATTTTACAAGACCCTTATATTCTTTAAAGATAGTAGTCACATACTTTTCATATAATTCAATGTACTTTCTATCCTGCCAGTCACCATACTTTTCTTCTAATGCAAGTGGTGTATCAAAGTGCCAGATAGAAACGAGTGGTTCAATACCCGCATTTCTTAATTCTGTAAATACATTTCTATAGAAGTCTAAACCAGCCTGATTTGGTTCTGTTTCTTCTCCTGTAGGATAGATTCTAGACCATGAAATAGAAAGTCTGAACATCTTGAATCCCATTTCTTTAAGTAATGCAATATCTTCCTTATAGTGATGATAGAAGTCAATACCATCATGGTTAGGATAAAGTTCATCATCAAAGACTGCAAAATGAGCTCCTTCTGGTAATTTAAAGCCATGGTTAGGTAATTTCTGTTTCTGACCATCCTTATCAATAAATGTAACCATTCTAGGAGTATTCACTGTTCCTCCTGTAGTTACATCAGTACGGGCCATACCTCTTCCATCTACATTCCATGCCCCTTCACACTGATTGGCAGCAACAGCGCCACCCCAATAAAAATCTTTACTAAATGTCATTGTTTATTCCTCCTAAATCATATTATATAAATTTTTAAACAAATATATTAAAATCCGACAGATTATGAAAATATTATTTTGGAATATCACATGAACCATAGTAATTATTTAAACCTACAATATGTGTATAGGTTTTGTGATTAATAGAGATATAATCCACATTTTCTATAAGGTTCTTATATGTATTCTCTATTTGATATTCACAATAAGGATTCTTCATAATTGTTCCTGAATAATTGATATCAATAGAATTAGGATAAGCATTATAGACAGGCATATGAGTATAAAGTGGTATTTCTAGTATACGTTTCACATGATCCATATAATTAGAGATATACCCTTTCAACATATTCTTTGCTTCACTATAAGGTGCTCTGATGTTAGACATATAATAATGATGACCAGGATTATTGTTGTGGACATCAAATTTCTGCAGATAAAGAGAATCCTGTCCTTTAGTGATATAATTATCCATTAAATACTTAGAACCATAGAGAATAGCTTTTTCTCTTGTATCCCAGTTTCTTGATGCCGCAAAGTCTATCCCATCCTGATCACTACTGTTTGCTCCAATATTATATATATTATAGAAGAGAGGTCCTTGCGGATTGTTTCTTGCATGTCCTCCACGAAGTCCTAGTCCTCCACCTGTCTGTTCCTGAATCGCACGGGTAATGAGTAATGACATAGAGACGTTATTTACTTCTGCACTGTAACGATAGAGTTCGGCCCAGTCTTTTTTAGACTGGGGTTCTAGACCTGACATTTCAGTTCCTTCCAGCATTCTTTTTCCTTCCTGTAATGTTTCAGAAGGATTATAAGTGAGTTTCTCAAACATCAGCGCATGATAAGCATCCAAACCATTACGTGGATCTAAGAAATAACGGGCTGCATTCAATGAAACACGACACCATGTCTGTCCTTCTATAATATTAGGAGAGGCAATCATTGAAGAATCATTTGTATCTATTAATGATTTACTTTGGAAGATGGATGCAGTTTGACTAAAGTCTAAAGAAGTATTAAGAGGTACATAGCACCATTCTGGATAAAGTGCATGTAAGAATCGTAAAGATTGTTTATAGCTATCAGGAAATGATGTGATTTCTTTTTCAAAAGATTCATCAAATACATATGCAATCACATTACGACTTGATATATAGCCTTCTTTCTTCTCACCATTCACATATATATAACCATAATATTGAGAACCTCTTTGTCCTTCTACAACTAAAGGTTGTCCCATTGTGAGTGTTTGATTAAGAAAAGATGTATTCTCTTTAACTAAAAAAATATGAGGTGCAAGCTCCTTATACGAAGTACATTGATGAACGCCTAGAAGTAAAACTAGTACACATACTATCTTAATAATCGATGTCTTCTTCATTGACCCACCCTACCTGTGCACCACAGATGACATAAACATAATGTCCATAGACACCTGCAATCTTCACTTCAGTGCCTTTTTCACCTATAAACCAATGATCTGTATAATCATCTAAACAATAGAGATGATGATTTCTTTCATATAAGAATTCATTCTTAATAGAGATCATTACATGATCACTCACTCTATAACATTGACTAAACTCTTTTCCTTTCTTCATCATCTTTACTTCATAATCAGGAAAAGCTATCTTATGGTCTACTTCACCATTACCATACAGATCTTTATTTAATACACCTATAGGAAATGGCTGTACACATTCTGTTTGGTATGTCACTTCCCCCTTATAACTATTTATAATAAGCGCATTTAATTGTGAGATAGGTTTCACACCTGTTCCTCCATCAATACAGATAATTTTCTTTTCTTCATCTATAATAATGTCATTATGAATAGAACGAGGGAAATAATTGGATGTAGGAAGATGTCCTACTACAACTGTATACTTTAATGAATGTCCCAGTTCATAAAAATGTTGGAGTTCGAGGTAAGATGATAAACCACACTCCTTATAATTATCTCTTGGTTCTACACCTGCATGGACAAATAAATAATCATTAAATAATAGTGTAGTAGGTAAATGGGACATGAACTTTAATTCTTGTTTAAGCTTTTCAGCCATAATCTTCTGCATACCTAAAGGTGTTTCATGTCCATCACTAAAATGTTCATGATTATAAATATCTCTAATAATACCGTTCTTACTATTTCTTTTGAGATACTTAGGAATTTCTCCTGCAATTTCTGGAATAGTAAGTAATGCATTCATCGCCCATTCACAATTTCCCATCAATATATAACACTTAGGAAAACGTGAAAGATTCATAATAAAGTGTATTGTTTCTAATACCTGGTCTCCTTTTTCTACAAAATCGCCAATAATCACTAAATAATCCTCTACAGGATCATAATTCACTTTTCTTAATAATTCTTTAAAGCGGTCTAAATGACCATGTATGTCTGATATCGCAATCAAGCGATAGTCATTCTTTTCTTTTTTAATTAAATGTTTAGGCTTTAACATAAATACCTCCTGATATCATTCTACAACAAAAAAAGTAGGTTGACCCTACTTTCTTGTTGCATAATATTTTCTTACAAGCATCTGTGTTTTACGAATATGTCTTTGAATACGTTCTGTTGCTTCCTCTTTGTCTCTATCAATGATAGCTTCTAGAATAGCACGATGTTCTGCAAGTGATGATTCTAAACGTTCTGGACGTGCAATAGAATGTCTTGATGTCACAGAGACATAGTAATGAATATCCTTAAGAATCTGTTCAAAATAGGTAGACTGTGTTGCCTGATAAATAGACTCATGGAATAAAATATTAAAATCATTCACTTTATCAAAGTCGCCCTTTGTAGTATAGAATTCTAGTAATTCAAATACTTCTTTAATTTTAGCAAGATGTACTTCATCTATACGATCAATTGCGAATGAAACAGCTAATCCCTCTAAAGAAAGACGTATTTCAAACATATCATCAATATCACGAGGTGAAAAACCTTTCACATAAACACCTTTGTTAGGAATACTTTCTACTAAACCTTCTAATTCTAGCTGTTTTAATGCTTCTCTAATAGGTGTACGAGAAATTTTCAATTCTTTCGCAAGTGTTAATTCATTTAGTTTATCACCGCATTGATAACTTTCATTAAGAATACGATCACGTAATAAGATAAATATTTTAGAGCCCAATGATCCATGGGAAGTTGATTCAAAAATGCTATGAGATGGCATTTCATTGTCCCTCCTCTTATAATTTATCGATAATTGCGTCTGTAAACTCTTTTGTAGTTGCCTGTCCACCAATATCAGGTGTTGTAAACTTACCTTCTTCTACAACTGCTGCTAAGGCTTCTCTTAAAGATTGTGCTTCTTTCTGTTTATTTAATGCTTCAAGCATCATTGCGAATGCAAGAATTAAAGAACTTGGGTTCGCAATACCTTTACCTGCAATATCAGGTGCACTGCCATGAACAGCTTCATAAATACGGTAGTCGTCACCAATATTACCTGATGGGGCAATACCAAGACCACCTACAAGACCTGCACATAAGTCAGAAACAATATCCCCATATAAGTTAGGTGCAACAAGAACATCAAATGTTTCTGGACGCTGTACAAGCTGCATACACATATTATCAATAATAACTTCCTGTGTTTCTATTTCTGGATAGTCTTTTGCCACTTCTCTATAACAATCAAGGAAAAGACCATCTGTATACTTCATTATATTGGCTTTATGGATGGATGTCACTTTTTTTCTGTTATTTGTGCGTGCATATTCAAATGCATAACGACAAATACGTGTAGAAGCTTCTCTAGTGATCAACTTAACACCATTCGCAATATCATCAGTGAGCATATATTCAATACCTTTATATAAATCTTCAGTATTTTCTCTAATGATGACTAAATCAATATTTTCATATTTAGAATCAATACCCTTGAAGTTACGTAAAGGACGTACATTAGCATAAGTAGAGAATTTCTGTCTTAATGCAACATTCACACTTCTAAAGCCTGTTCCAACTGGAGTTGCTGTAGGACCTTTTAATGCCCATTTGTATTCTTCAATTGCATCTACAAGACCAGGTTCCCATACTTCACCTGTTTCTTTTGCATATTGGGCACCTGCTCTATATTTAACCCATTCAATATCTAGGTTCATTGCTTTTGTGATAGATTCAACACTTGCTGAAATTTCTGGTCCAATACCATCACCTGGAATAAGTACTGCTTTCATTAGAAATCTCCTCCTAGTTCTTTAATTGCGTTTAATAATCCACCATACTGAATCATGACTTTTTCACGTGCTGATAATGATAGACGTGCTGTAATAGTTTCATTTGTATTCTTATTAGTCACTACAATGTCTTTACCTTCTTCTACAGATGTTAATAAATCACTTAATTCGTAATCATCCTGATCATTGAAGAAATCGTAATCTTTCGCATCAATAACAAGTGGAAGAATACCATTGTTGATTAAGTTAGAACGATGAATTCTCGCAAATGAAATGGCGAAGATAGCTTTGATTTTTAAGTAGTTAGGTACTAATGCAGCATGTTCTCTTGATGAACCCTGTCCATAGTTATCTCCACCTACAATGAAACCACCATTGTTTTTAACGGCTCTATTATAGAATTCAGAATCTACCTTAGAGAATGAGAACTTAGCTAAATGAGGGACATTAGAACGGAATGGAAGTAGTTTAGAATCAGAAGGTACAATATGGTCTGTAGAAATATTGTCTCCTACTTTTAATACAACCTTACCAGTCACTGTATCTGTTAACTTATCTCCTCTAGGAACTGGTTTGATGTTAGGTCCCATATAGATTTTATTATCAGGGATATATTCACTAATAAAGAAGTTAGGATTCTTCACAAATGGTGTATCTGGTACTTCTTCTAATACCATATCATCTTCAAATTCCTGTGATAAATAACCTTTGACTGCAGATAATGCTGCAACTTCTGGAGATACAAGATATACACTTGCATCATTTGTACCAGAACGTCCTTTAAAGTTACGGTTGATTGTTCTTAAAGATACACCTTTTGATAATGGAGCCTGTCCCATACCGATGCAAGGGCCACAACCACATTCAAGAATTCTTGCACCTGCATGAATCATATCTGCAAGAGCACCATTTTGTGCAAGCATAGAAAGAATAGAAGAAGAACCTGGAGCGATAACTAAAGAAACATCTTCAGCTACTTTACGACCTTTTAAGATTTTTGCAGCACGCATCATATCTGGTAAAGATGAGTTTGTACAAGAACCAATGACTACCTGATTGATCTTCATACCTTCTAATTCTTTTACATCTACTACATTATCTGGTGAATGAGGCTGAGCAACCATAGGAACTAATGTAGACATATCGATTTCAATAGTTTCATCATATGTTGCATCATCATCAGCTTTCATTTCAACATATTCATCTTCTCTACCCTGCTGTTTTAAGTAAGCTAAAGTATTTTCATCTGTTGGGAATACTGAAGTAGTGGCACCAAGTTCTGCACCCATGTTACAGATAGTCGCACGGTCAGTAAGTGAAAGATCATTTAAACCTTCACCTGTATATTCAACAATCTTATTAACCCCACCTTTTACTGATAATTCCTGTAAGATTTTTAAGATAACATCTTTTGCAGATACCCAAGGTGCTTTACGTCCTGTTAGTTTAACCTGTAATACTGATGGACACTGAACATAGTACTTACCTGTTGCCATGGCAACAGCGACATCAAGTCCTCCTGCACCAATCGCAATCATACCCATTGCACCACATGTTGGTGTATGAGAATCTGAACCAATAAGCGTCTTACCTGGATGTGAGAAATTTTCAAGCTGTAACTGATGACAAACACCATTACCTGGTTTAGAGAATGTGATACCATGTTTTCTTGCAACAGATTTAATAAATTCATGGTCATCCATGTTTTCAAAACCAGTCTGAAGCATGTTATGGTCAATATAAGCCACGGCTTTTTCTACTGCAACATGACCTACATTCATTGCTTCTAACTGAAGATAAGCCATTGTACCTGTAGAATCCTGTGTTAAAGTCTGGTCAATTCCAATACAAATAGATGTTCCTGGAACTAATTCTCCTTCTTTAAGATGTGCATTCAAGATTTTATACGCTAGATTCATATAATCTTCTCCCCCCTTGTTTCTAATTGTATACAATTATACACATATACTATTATCTGTGCAATATAAAAAACAAAGATAATTTGTATTTATTTCGTTAAATTGGTACAATACATTGGGTGATGAAAAATGATATTATCTTGTTCAGGACTATCTAAATCTTATTCAGGAAAAGAAGTCCTAAAAAATATAACATTCCATATAGAAGAGCATGATAAACTTGCCATTATTGGTGTTAATGGTGCTGGTAAGAGTACATTGCTTAGAATTCTTTTAAATGAAGAAGCTTATGATGATGGTATGATGACTATTGCGAAGAATATTCGTATTGGTACACTGAATCAGGAACATAAGTTTGATCTTAATAAGAGTATTTATGAAACATTGGAAGAACCTTTTGAAGATTTAAAGAAGATAGAAAAACGTATACGTGAATTGGAACAGGAAATGGCAGTCACAAATGATTTAGATACAATCATGAATCAGTATGATTCTTTATTATCTAAATTCCAGGATGAAGGCGGTTATGCCATGGAGTCACAGGTGAAAGGTGTTCTCAATGGTTTAGGTTTTGATGAGGATATGTGGTATAAACCTATTGGTATTTTATCTGGTGGACAGAAAACAAGAATTGCGTTAGGTCAGTTGTTATTACGTTCTCCCGATTTATTATTACTTGATGAACCGACCAACCATCTTGATGTAAATTCTATTGAATGGTTGGAAAACTATTTAAAACAGTATAATAAAGCTGTAATTGTAGTATCTCATGACCGTTATTTTATTGATCAAGTGTCTACTTCTATTATGGAAATAGAGAATGGTAAGAGTAAGATCTATAAATGTAATTATTCTAAATATGCTGAAATCAAGAAGCATGATCGTGATGTAGAATTAAAACATTATTTAAATAACCAGAAAGATATTAAACGTATGCAGGAGTCTATTGATCGTTTAAAATCTTATAACCGTGAAAAACAGGTAAAACGTGCTGAGTCTAAAGAGAAAGCACTTGAACGTATGGAGAAGGTAGAAAGGCCTGAAAGTCTTCCTTCTAGTATCCGTTTTGCATTTGAGCCTGAAGTAGAGAGTGGTTATGATGTTTTAAAAGTAGATGATGTAGCGATGGCTTTTGATAAGTCATTGTTTGATTCTGTGTCTTTTGAAGTTAAGAAAGGTGAAAGAGTTGCTTTACTTGGACCTAATGGTGTAGGTAAGACAACTATGTTCCATTTGATTCTTAAAGATTATTTACCTGTACATGGACGTATTCGTTTAGGTTCTAAGGTGATGATTGGTTATTATGATCAGGAACAGACTTCTTTATCTCCTGAAAAGACAATTTTTGATGAAATACATGATGCTTATCCTGATATAAATAATACAGAAATCAGAAATATCTGTGCTGCATTCTTATTCAAAGGTGAAGATGTATTTAAAACAATTGATGTTTTATCCGGTGGTGAAAAAGGACGTATTGTCTTAATTAAGCTATTACTTAATAAGGCAAACTTCTTAATTCTAGATGAACCAACAAACCATTTAGATATTCAATCTAAGGAAGTACTAGAAGATGCATTATTAGATTTTCCTGGTACTATTCTCTTTATTTCTCATGACCGTTATTTTATTAATAAATTGGCTACCAAGATTGTAGAGATGAATCCACATGGTGATGAAATATTTGGTGGTAACTATTCTTATTATCTTGAACATCGTAAAGTAGAAGAAGTTGTGAAAGAAACAGCTGTAAAAGTTCAAAATAACATTGATAAGAAAAAGAAGAATAGATTAAAGAAGATAGAAAATGATATTTCTGACTTTGAAGAGAAGATCAGTGCGAAGAAAGAAGAACTCCATAGCGATGAAGTGATGAATGATTATCAGAAGTATAATGAAATCACTGCTGAACTAGAAGATTTAAACAACAAATTAGAAGAACTCATGACGGAATGGGAAGAACTTTCAGAAGAGATGAACGCTTAAAAGGACTAGGGGCAACCCTAGTCCTAATTTCTTTGTTTTAAGTTATAGATAAGTATAAATGCACAGATAAAATCACCAATGATTGACACAATAAATGGATAAAATGCATAAAGATCTTTTAATGTTGGCAAGAAAGATAAGACAAAAATATTCTGTGAATAACATAAGAACTTAATGCCTATCACCATAAAGGCAATCATATAAGCAAACCATAAACAATAATGTGTATAGATTCCTCCTGGCACCACATGCTTTAATCTTTCATATTCATTCTCTGTTCCTCTATTATGAGATAACTTAATATACATATTCTTATATATCTTGAGATTCATACGTGAGAACATAATGATTGGAATATAGAGTAATGTCCAGAAACCAATAGTCCCTAAGTAAGGACACAGTAAACCACTCACAATAGAAGCACCCATGCATATATAGAAGGAACGTGGCATAGTAAATGTCAGCCCTTCAGGATCAAAGTAATCATAAAGTTCTCTTCCACCATAACGATGTAACCATTTATTTCTTTCATCATAAACAGTCTTAATAGATAAGACATTAACCATTAGACCAATCATATAGAGTACTGTATTCAGCAATTCCCCTCTTTTATTAATAAGAGTCACAGTACTGTCTCCATCTAATTGATAAAGGAAAAGCATAATAACTGAAGTCACAATAACTAACATTACAGATAGTATAAAATAAGCATTATAGAGTGTATCTTTTTCTGAATCATCAGCCTTTTTAATACGATATTCCATTAAGCAATAAAGACCTGTTTCTATTAATACAACAAGACTTCCTAAACCTATAGGAGGATTAATTAGGAAAATAAACCAGCTTATTAGCGATAAAATAATAGCGTTCATATTTCCCTCCTTTCCAACCTATCATACACTAAAAAAAACATCCGGAAAAGACCGGATGTTCATTTATTATTCAACATCAAAGTCGTCTGATAAGTCTTCACCATTAGTAGCGATGACTTTCTTATACCAGTAGAATGAATCTTTCTTATAACGGTCAAGAGTTCCTACTTCTTCATCTGTAGTATCTACATAGATAAAACCATATCTCTTTCTGATACCTTCATGAGTTGATACTAAGTCGATTGCTGACCAAGGGCAGTAACCCATCATTTCGATGTTTTCAGTAACAGCCTTATGTAACTGTTCGATATGTGCTCTTAAGTATGCAATTCTGTAGTTATCATGAACACGACCATCTTCTAATGTATCGTAAGCGCCTAAACCATTTTCAGTAACGATCATTGGTAAATGATAACGAGAATACATTTCTCTCATAGTTGCTAAGAAACCATCAGGGTCAATTTCCCAACCGAATTCAGTCTTCTTAAGGTTTGGATTTGCATATCCCTTATAGTAACCTGCTTCACCGCGAGATGACTGCTGGTCTGCACCTGAATCTAATTCCTCATCAGCACTTGAATGCTGTACAGTTGCAGTTGAATAGTAGTTGAAACCAATGAAGTCTGGATGTGCATTCTTCATAGCTTCTTCATCACCTTCAGCAAATGTTGGTGTTGCATCATTTTCTTCTAAGTAAGTCCATACTAAGTTATTGTATTTTCCATAAACAGCCATATCTAAATATAACCAGTTTCTGATTGCGTTGAATTCCTGAGCTGCTAAATTATCTTCTGGCTTGCAAGTTGCTGGATATACATAAGAAATATTTGGAGCTGGACCAATCTTAGCATTTGGAAGCATTTCATGACATAAAACCATAGCTTTAGCCTGAGCAACTAACATATGGTGGTTCTGCTGATATACTTCTTTTAATACATTTGTAGTACCTTCAGGAATTCTTAATGTACCAATAATTGGACCAACTAAAGTAAGCATATTCTGTTCGTTGATAGTTAACCAGTATTTAACTCTATCACCGAAGTTTTCAAACATAACCTTTGCGAAGTTAACGAACCAGTCTACTGATTCAGGATTAGACCAAGAACCTCTCTTGTCTAATGCATCAGGCATATCAAAGTGGAACATAGTCACTAATGGTTCGATATTATATTCTAAACATGTATTAATCACATCATTGTAATGATCGATACCTGCCTGGTTTACTTCACCAGTTCCATTAGGAATGAGTCTAGTCCAAGCGATTGAGAAACGGTATGTCTTGAATCCCATTTCAGCCATTAACTTGATATCTTCTTTATAACGATGATAGTGATCTGCACATACATCTAAAGATGCAGTTCCTGCTGGTAATTCTTTAACATCCTGACATGATGGTCCTTTACCATCTGATAAATTAGCACCTTCTACCTGATAAGCTGAAGTAGATGCACCCCATAAGAAATCTTTTGGAAAAGCTTTTAATTTGTTGTCTAACATTTATGAGTCTCCTTTTCTTTTTTTCTGACACCATTATAACGGAAGATTTTAAAAATCATAATTCTTTTCAAGAATAGAAAAAAAGAGAAAATATTTTCACATTTTCTCGCTTATCCTACACTTTTTTAAAAGTATCTTAAATTTTCTTTTCCATTAAGTATCTTAGAAGTCTTTCTCCACGTCTTTCATTGATTTGTTCTTCAATGACTGCATAACCTTTAGATTCAAAGAATGCTTTAGATGTAATAGATGAAGTCACATTAATCACATGACTTCCATGTTTTTTTGCATATTCTTCTAACTCTTCTACAAGTTTAGATGCAATCCCTTTTCTTAAATAATCAGGATGAACATATAAACGATCCAAATATCCAGTTTTGCCAATATTACCGAATGCAATCAACTTATCATCTTCCTCAACCACGATAGTATGATTTTTCTCTAAAGACTTTTCCCAATGATATTCATTAGCATCCTTAGGTGCAATAGCATCTAATTGTTCTTCACTATAATCATTCTTATTGACTTCATGAACAGTGACATAAAATAAATCCATAACTGCATGAAGATCTGTGTTCTTGTATTCTCTAAATTCCATTTATATCACCTCTATTTCATACATCACATTATACCATTATTTGCCCATAAAAAAAACGGTCATTATAGACCGTTTCACTAAATACCGAATAATAAATCGATATAGTTTGGAATTGGATACTGCTGAGCACTTACTTTAGTTTCTAAGCTATCAGCAGTTGCACGTAATGCATCCATAGCTGGGATAACTAAATCCTTCCATGCAGTTGCAGTATCTAATGTAGAAGAATCAGTTGATTCAGCTTTATTGATGGCAGTTTCTAATGTAATCATCTGTTCACGCATAGTTGAAAGTAAAGAAGTTAATACCTTTAAGTCTTCAACCATGAATGTATTATCTACACCAGCTTTAGCTACTTCTTTTGCGTCATTAGCTAAAGTACCACATGCTTTTACATATGCTGGATATAATTCAGTCTTAGCCATTGATAATGCTGTTAAAGCTTCAACACGGATTGTCTTAGCATAGTTATCTAACTGGATGTCATAACGTGAATCAATTTCAGCTTCAGTGAATACACCATGTTTTACAAACATTTCACGGATTTCAGGTTTCTTTAAGCAAGCGCATGCATCTACAGAGTTTGCGTGGTTAGGTAATCCACGTCTTGCAGCTTCTTCTTTCCATTCTTCTGAATATCCATCACCATTGAAGATGATTCTTTCATGATTCTTGAAGAATTCTCTAATGATATCATCTAATGATTCACCGGCATCTAATTTAGCAGCCATCTGATCATATTCTTCAGCCATAATAGCATTTAACATAGTGTTAACTGCTGCAACTGACTGAGATGAACCAACCATACGGAATTCAAATTTATTACCTGTGAAGGCAAAAGGAGATGTTCTATTTCTGTCTGTTGAGTCTTTAGAGAAATCTGGGATAACTGATACACCAGTAGTGAATCTTTCACCAATAGTCTTATTTAATTCTTCACCATCAATGATTGCTTTAATAACTTTATTTAAGTCATCACCAACGAATGCTGAAACAATTGCAGGTGGAGCTTCGTTAGCACCAAGTCTGTGGTCATTACCAGCACAAGCAGCAGATAATCTCAATAATTCAGCATATTCATCAACACCCTTGATAGCACAAGCGAGAGTAGCTAAGAAAGGCTTATTGTTGATTGGATCAGGTCCAGGACTAAATAAGTTAATACCAGTATTAGTTAATAATGACCAGTTGTTATGCTTACCAGAACCGTTAACACCTTCAAATGGTTTTTCATGTAATAAACATCTTAAACCATGTTTCTTCGCAATATCCTGAGATAACTGCATTACTAATGCGTTGTTATCAGCAGTTACGTTAGCTACTGTATAGACACAAGCAACTTCATGCTGTGCAGGAGCTACTTCATTATGCTTAGTTTTTGAAGGAATACCATATTTCCATAATTCAGTATCAAGATCCTTCATGAAGGCACCTACTTTACGTTTAATAGAACCAAAGTAGTGATCTTCTAATTCCTGACCCTTAGGAGCAGGAGCGCCATAAAGAGTACGACCAGTTAACTTTAAGTCAACTCTCTTCTGCCAATATTCATCTAATACTAAGAAATATTCCTGTTCAGCACCAACTGAAGCAGTTACTTTATCAACACCCTCTAAACCAATCTTAGTTAATAAGTTAGAAGCTGATGCACTTAAAGCATCACAAGCACGTAATAATGGAGTCTTTTTATCAAGCGCTTCACCAGTATAAGAACAGAATAATGTAGGAATATATAAGCTACCATCTTTTACAAAGGCTGGAGAAGTACAATCCCATGCAGTATAACCACGTGCTTCGAAAGTAGCACGGATACCACCAGATGGGAAAGAAGAGGCATCAGGTTCACCTTTTCTTAATGTCTTACCACTGAATTCAAGAACTGCTCCACCATTTCCATCTGGTTCTAAGAAAGCATCATGCTTTTCTGCAGTTAAACCAGTCATTGGCATAAACCAGTGAGTGAAATGTGTAGCACCATTTTCAACAGCCCAGATTTTCATTGCATTTGCGATTACTGTCGCAACTTCTTTTGAAAGAGGTTCTCCCTTATCTAGAGCTTCATGGAAAGCTTTATAAGTAGATTTAGGAATGCGTTCCTTCATAGTTTCGTCGTTGAATGTATAACGACCGTATTCATCTAAAAGTTTGTTCATTTCCATACGATTACATCTCCTTTTTATGGGTATGATTGTAGCAATAAAAAATATTTGCGTCAATACTTTTTTATCACTGTGCAATAATTTTTATCAGTCACTCCTTATTGCACCCACATAGTATCACAAAATGTAGGGTTTTAACTACTCTAATTCAATAATTTTCACTTTTTAAAAAATATTAGCCAACTTGTCATTTAATACCGAAAAGATTATAATTGTAGCGAGGTGAAAAATATGTTTGGAAAACAGAAAACATTGATCATAGATCATAATAGTGAACGTAATGATCGCATTAAGAATTATCTCAATCAAGATCATTTTATTTGTTATCAAGCAAAGACATTGGATGAATTCAATTCTCTTTATACAAACAACAATTATGATTGCATTATTCTAGAAGATGTATTCCCCGGTATTAATACGAATAAGTTCCTAGTAAAAAATAGACGTAACTCACAAGCTATTACTATAGTTATAAGTGATATGTTAAATGAAGCTTACTTAGAAGATTTATTAGATGCCGGTGCGGATGATTACATTGTAGTACCCTTCTCATTAACTTCTTTATTAAGAAAAATTCAAGACGTCTATAAGATGGGTGTTTTAAGACCTAGAAAGATCTACCGTTTTAAAGATATTATATTAGATGATACTGCCAAGACCGTTTCATTAAACGATCATTCAGTTACTCTAACTAAAAATGAATTTAAACTATTAAAAATGTTGATGTCTCATCCCTATCAACCTTATACTTCAACCAAGATTTTTGAAGGTATCTGGGGTGATAGTGTTTATGCAGACGATCAATCAGTCATGAACCTAGTGAGTTCACTTATAATAAAATTAAATAGAACAGGCTCTCATGAAGAGTATATCAGACGCTTTGGCGCTAACTCTTATAAGATGGCCATATAAAAAAAGAATGCATATCGCATTCTTTTTTCTTTTAGCTTCTCTTATTGATTTTTCTACGTCTTCTGTTTTCGCGTCTTTCTTTCTTTTCAATCTTACGATGCTGGTCAGTATAATCCGCTACTGTACAGTGGATACGTTTATTAGATTCGCAAATTGCATCTACAAATTCATATCTATCTTTTGGGAATGTACTATATCTCTTTTTTAAATCTGTATAAAGTTCAATAGCATGAGGTCTAGTGACTAAGTCAGCCATTCTTGATACTGGATCACAAATGACTTCACATGACATTAAGTCTACTTCTTTTTGAGGTAATAATCTTCTTTTGAAGATTAAAGTTTTGCCATCGACAATATATTTATAAGGACGACATCCTAAGAAATAAAGATACATTGCAGCCAAGAAAATTGAAACAATAATAAATGACTGCTGATCCAATGATTTTAATACAAACATGACGATATCATAAATCCAAACAAGAGTTAAAGCACCTAGCCAGATACCTACAGCTAGATTTGGTTTTACCTTGAATTCTTTCATAAAAAAAGGCCTCACTTTCTTTTCTATTATACAATATTTAGTCCTTTATTACAATAAAAAAGAAGAGAGGCAAGGCTCTCTTCTCATTGTCGAAATATTATAATTATAAATTTTAAATAAATTATTCAGCAGCCTGTTTAGCCTGGAATTTTTCGTAGGCAATTAAGAATGGAACATAAACAACTACTGAAATAGCAACTACGATTAACTGAGAAATTGCACCCATTGGATGACCACCTGTAGCTAAGAAGCCAAGGATAACTGGTGGCATTGTCCAAGGTACTTCAAGCACGATCTTAGGACAGAATCCACTAGATACTAAGATGTAACCAACGATCATAGTTACTACTGGAGCTAAGATAAATGGAATGTCTAGGATTGGGTTCAATACTAGAGGGATACCAAATGTCATAGTTTCATTGATATTGAATAAACCTGGAACGATTGAGATACCAGCGATTGTTCTGTTATCTTCACGTTTAGAGAAGATAAGAATTGCGATTACTAAACCGATTGTAACCCCAGAACCACCGAATTCAGCGAACATCTGTAACATTGTTAAGTTCATAACATAAGGAATTTTATTACCAGCAGTGTAAGCAGCAGTGTTAGCATAAAGTAATGGTCTGAAGATTGGTTCCTTAACAGCAGCAACCATGTTGTTACCATGGATACCTACGCACCAGAATAACATGATGATTACATACATGATACATACAGCAACGATATTGTCACCGATTAAAGTCTGTAATGGTTTCTGAATTACATTGAAGATTAATGCATTTAATTCAGCACCAGTAGCTAACTGACATACTAATCCAACAGCACCAACAACGATTGCAGTTAAGCAAGTTGGGATTAATACTTCGAATGCACGAGCAACTCCAGGTGGAACCTGTTCTGGCATCTTAATCTTTAATGAATCATTCTTACGGAACATATTATAAAGTTCCATACCAAGGATTGCAACGATAAGACCTGTGAATAAACCAGTTGCACCAGTGTAGCTTGACATAATACCACTGTAGCTGAAGCTATCGGCTGTGATTTTATGTTTAGCAGCTTCACCAGTCACATTGATAAACTGACCTAAAGTGAATCCATGAGAAATACCCTTAGCATCGATGTAAGATGCACCTAAATCTTTAGCAGCAAATGAAGTTGGAGTTACCATCATCCATAAGATGAAGCCTAATACAGCTGGGTAAGCACCAGTTTCACCATTTGCTTCAGCGATTTCAGAAGCAACTAACATAGTTACACCAATAGTGATACATGAGATTGTAGCATACTGCATAGCAGCAAAGATTGGGTTAAGAACTTTAAGAGCCATAATTGGAGACCATAAAGCACCTAAACCTGTTGAATCATTTACTAAAACGTTTGTCCAAAGAACACCAACGGCACCTGAGATTGTAGCTGGCATGAAGTTCTGGAACCCGTTCTTAATTGCATTAAGATACTTGTTCTGACCACACCATGCGCCGACACGTCCTAGCTTATCAGCAAAAGCGTCCATAAATTTTCCTCCCTAAATCTTTTCGACAATTACAGTATAATCACTCTTTGTAAAAATGTCAACGGTTACATTTTGAAATGTATGGTACTTTTAATCACAATATCCCCATTTTGAACTGTAACAAATTGAAATTATATTGATTATGAGCAGATATTTCTAACAACGCTTTCATTTTGCAAATTTTTATTTTTTGAAAATAAAATATATTTGATTCAATCACTTTATTTGAATACCCACAAACCACAGGTCAGTGAAAATTAAATTTCATAAGCACCGATTAAACGGCGTTCATGAAGCTGAACCAGACACATGAATTTCCCATCTGTTCTACAATTAGATTAGAAATTA